>NZ_JBMPPD010000005.1:0-132524 GCF_049339825.1 Undibacterium sp. RuRC25W
TTTTCTGTCCCATACCCCGATCAATGTACGCCCTAACCACCTTAATTCGAAATTCCTTTGTATATTTGGTCATAAAAAATGCCCCCGAAAAATTTGGAACAATGTCCAACTTTTCGGGGGCACTTCATATTCGATCACCCCTTTTTTTTGAGTACTTAGTGCGCGCCGCCCGCGTCAATAGGGGCAGAAGATTTTTTCGGTTTAGTGAGCCAAACAAAGCCAATCAGTCCTAAAAACATAAAGGCGGCGAGATAAAAAATATCCGTAGCTGCCATGGTGCTTGCCTGCACCGAAATGACCCGATCAATTACTGCGTAAGCGCCAGATTCTGGTATGCCTTGTTGCCCGAGAGATTGCACCGTCTGCACAAATGCAGGAAAGCTGCTACCGGTGCTCTCAGTGATTTGGGCGTGATGTAAAGTGCTACGACTATCCCATAGGGTGGTCATAATCGACGCCCCCATACCGCCACACATAATCCTTACGAAATTTGACAATCCTGAAGCTGCTGGAATTCTGTCTGGCTTTAGACCCGACAGGATGATGGAGGTCAGCGGAATAAAGAACATTGACATTGCCGCACCTTGTATCAAGGTTGGAATCAACAAGCTAATGGTATCGACGTCCGTCGTAAATCTGGCCCTCAGGAAAAACACCAGTGCAAACAGAATAAACGCCGTTGACGCAACTTTTCTGGCATCAACCTTAGGTAAAGTTTTACCGATCACTGGTGACAGAATAATCGCAAAAATACCAACCGGCGCCATAATTTTACCGGCTTCCGTCGCTGTGTATGACAACTGTGTTTGTAACCATAGCGGCATGATGACCAGGCTGCCGAAGAATAAGCCATAACCGATTGAAATGGCTAATACGCCAGCAGAAAAGTTCCTCCCACTAAACAGTGTAAGATCAACTACCGGATGTTCCTGACCTCGTTCCCAAATAATAAAGTAGATCAGACCAACAACTGCAACGACCGTTAACAGGATGATTTCGCCAGAATTGAACCAGTCTAATTCTTTTCCTTTATCTAGCATAATCTGCAATGAGCCGACCCAGATCACCAATAAGAATAGTCCCACCTTATCAATAGGCAGAATTCTGATTTGAGACTCCCGCGTCTTGTAAAGAGCCCACGTCGCATATGCGGTAAACAAACCAACCGGTACGTTGATATAAAAAATCCACGGCCAAGAGTAATTGTCGGAGATCCATCCGCCAAGTAGAGGCCCCATAATTGGTGCAACTAGCGTTGTCATCCCCCATAGGGCAAGCGCCATTGAACTCTTTGAGGGCTTATAACTACCCAAGAGGAGCGACTGCGATAATGGAATCATTGGTCCAGCGACGGCACCTTGCAAAACACGCGCCGCAATCAGCATTTCGATATTCGGAGCCATCCCGCATAACCATGAGGAAAATACGAAAAGCAGGATGGAAGTCATGAATAACCGGACCTGACCAAATTGCATCGTAAGCCATCCGGTGAGGGGCACTGAGATCGCGTTGGCAACTGCGAAAGACGTAATAACCCAGGTTCCTTGCTGTGGGGAGACGCCTAGATTGCCTGAAATGGCAGGAATCGACACGTTGGCAATCGACGAATCTAGCACGTTCATAAACGTGGCAAGAGACAGTACTATGGTCCCTAATGCCAGTTTGGCACCCTCCAGAGGAGGGTGAGGTGCATTCGGCGTACTTTTTCCAGAGCTCATTACTTCGCCTTTGGTGAAGCTGCTGTTGTTGCCAGATTTGCATTGATGATCTGTGCAATACGCTGATCAGCATCTTTGGCCGCTTGTTCAAAAACGGTTGTCTGATAAACGGGTGTATCACCCACTTTTGGTGTAGCAGCGATAGGTGCGCCTTGTTGCTGTGAGATATTTACCTGTACCTGCATCGAAACACCAATGCGTAATGGGTGCTCAGATAATTCTTTTGGATCAAGTGAGATCCGGACTGGGACCCTTTGAACAACTTTAATCCAGTTGCCACTAGCATTTTGTGCTGGCAACAAAGCAAACGCAGAACCTGTGCCAGCCGACATGCCTAACACTTTGCCGTGAAATTCTACATCACTACCGTACAAATCAGAGTGTAAAACGACATCTTGTCCAATGCGCATGTGAGCTAACTGTACTTCTTTGAAATTGGCATCGACCCATAATGAGTTGAGTGGCACGATCGACAGTAGTGGGGTTCCAGGGGCAATGCGTTGACCAACCTGTACTGCGCGTTTAGCGATGTAACCAGTTAACGGCGCTGGTAAATTAGTACGGCTGTAAGTCAGCATCGCTTCGCGTAACTTGGATGCTGCACGCAGCACGTTAGGATGTTGTGTGACGTTTGTGTTTTCCGTCAATGCATGATTGGACGCTAATTGTTCGCGAGCGGCAATCAGGGCTGCTTCCGCAGTTTTGAGTGTGCTGCGGGCATGTTCCAATTCTTCAGAAGAGATTGCACCAGTACTTAGGAGCTGTTGACGGCGTGCCAGATCGGACTTGGCGCGGTCGACATCAGTATTGCGTAGGTCAATATTTGCTTGCAAGCTTGCATTGTTGGCAAACAGCACCTTCACTTCACGTACCGTTTGCGCTAATTGTGCTTCTGCTTGATCAAGAGTGACCTTCGCATCAGTTTTGTCCAGATCAATCAGTGGTTTTCCGGCTTGCACCAGATCTGTGTCGTCAGCATGAATAGCGACCACGGTCCCCGCGACCTGCGGCGTAACCTGAACTACGTTGCCAGCGGCATAGGCGTCTTCCGTATGTTCATAATGGCTTCCTACGAGTGTCCACCAAACTCCATAAACGATAATGGCGAGCACAAGTAACGTCGTAACGATGATCAATAATCCACGACGCTTATTGGAATCCGGCGCGGCTTCGATCGTCGGTGCAGTTGAGGATGGAGTATTTTGTGTATGTTGAGATGGAGCGTTCATTACGCTGCCTCCGGTTTGTTAGATGCAGGGGTTGCTGGGGTCGTTTGAGAATTGATTTGGTCGGTTTTGCTGTCGTAGCCACCACCAAGCGCCTTAATGAGGTTGAGGTGGCTCTCGGCACGACGGAAGGTAATATCAATGGTTTGTTTTTGCTGTGTGAGCAGGGCGCTTTCAGCCGATAATACTGGCAACATATTGGCAGTGCCCGCTTTCTGGCGCTGCTGAGCTAGTTGCAAATTAATCTTTGTTGCTTGTTCAGCCTTGCCCTGCTCATTGAGCTCAATTTCACTGGCTTTGATTGTTTGGATCTGATCAGCCACGTCATGTAAAGCATCGGTCAGACTTTGGTTGTACGTAGCTACCGCCACATCGTAGCCAGCAACTTTATTTTTCAATTGGGCGCGAAGGCGACCACCTTCAAACACCGGCAGGTGTATTGAGGGGCCTGCACCAACGATCAGGCTGCTGCTTTTAAACAAACGCTCAAGTCCGGCACCAGGGCCGATATCTGAAAGTCCTGCGAAACCAATGATATTGATGTTTGGATAAAACTGGGTTTTTGCTGCTTCAATATCACCTTGACTCGCTTCAACGCGCCAACGCGCTGCCACGATATCCGGACGCCGACTAATGAGCTCTAGGGGGAGATTTTCGGGTAGCTGAGTGTTCTGCGTTGGATGATATTGCGGACGGGGGATCATTAATCCTTGCGTCGGATCTTGTCCCATGAGCGCAGCTAGTTGGTTGCGCGTCAGTGCAATGGCAGATTCCCAAGACGAAATGTCATTTTTTAACGCGGAAACCTGAATCAGTCCTTGCTGGATGTCAGACTTGGTGTCTAGGCCTGCTTTGACCCGTTGGGCAATCAATGCATCGAATTTTTCGCGCACAGCTAATTGCTGTTTGCTTAGATCGAGTTGTGCATATTGACGGGCGAGTTGTACCCAGCTGCGTGCAACAGCGTTACTGAGCATCAGGCGCGCGCTTTGCTGCTCAGCCGCAGCGACTTGCTCCTGAGAGAGTGCACTACGCATTTCTGCTTTGTGCTTGCCCCAAAAGTCGACATCATATGAAGCGCTGAGCGTTAGTTCATTATCTGAATAGTAATTTCCAGCCAGCGGCGGCGGAATCAGACCATTTTCAGTGAAACGCTGATACGTATTTTCAAAACCAGCATTGACACTTGGTAATCTGTTGGCGCCGACATAATCACTGGCGGCGCGTGCCGCGTTGATTCTCGCAGCCGCGACCTGTAACGATGGACTATTTGTTAACGCGTTATCAATTAAGTCCTGCAGATCTTTTCCACCGATTTTTTTTGCCCATTGATTGTCTGGCCATTGACCTTTTTGTTGACCGTAGATGTCGATATTTGCAGCCTGAGATAAAGAATTGAGTTTAGCGCTGCTTTCGATTCCGCTAAAACTGACGCAACCGCTTAACATGGCAAAGGTGACAGCGCTGACAGCAAACCGCAGCAAACCGTGCGAATTTAATTGATGTTTATATTTTGGCTTCATATTGGATCATTCAACATTCAAATGTTGATGTTAAATTAATTGTCGGAGCAACGATGTTAGCGTGTTTCTAATAACCCACGATTTGCGAGCAGTTTTCTTAATAAACATTTTAGAAAACCAATTTCTTCTTGAGTAAAACCAGTGAACCCGATATCTAGTACTTCTCTGTAAATAGCGGGCAGTTTCTGCGCCAGCGCTTTTCCTTTCATGGTCAACTCAAGCTTATTGAGGCGTTTGTCGCTTGGATCAGTAATCCGCTCAATGAACCCTTTCGATTCCAACTTATCTAGAGTGCGTTTCATTGCGGCGGAGTCTATATAAAGATCACGGGACAACTCCGCTGCCGTGTTGCACTTTCCGATTGACAGCATCATAAAGACGCTGCCCTGAGAGTGAGTAATGTCCAAGGAACGAAGTGATTCGTCCACTCCTCGGGAAATCATGGTTCGTGATCTTGCGAGTAAATAGCCAACGCTATCTTCGACCTGGGTCACATCAAACGGTAAAGGAGGAATATCAACATTCATAAATACAAATTAATCGTTGCCTAGGCAATAGTCTACAACAGCTAATTTTTTTTTGCTGAACGTAAAAAAAGCGCTGCAATGCAGCGCTTTTGGTGATGATTAAAGCTTCGTTGTGTCGTTATAAAATTTCACTTGCGTGATCTGCCAAGCGAGAGCGTTCTCCTCTTGCGAGAGTCACATGGCCACTGTGTGCCCATCCCTTGAAACGATCAACGACATAGGTTAAGCCACTGGAGCCTTCTGTGAGATAAGGCGTGTCAATCTGGGCAATGTTACCTAGGCAGATGATCTTGGTGCCTGGGCCTGCACGTGTGACGAGTGTTTTAACTTGTTTTGGCGTCAAATTTTGCGCTTCATCAATAATCAAAAACTTATTGACAAAGGTGCGGCCGCGCATAAAGTTCAGCGATTTAATCTTGATTTTGGAACGAATCAGATCTTGCGTTGCTGCTCTTCCCCAATCGCCCGCATCATTGTCGGATTTGTTTAGTACCTCAAGGTTGTCGTCGAATGCCCCCATCCAAGGAGACATTTTTTCTTCTTCCGTACCTGGTAAGAAACCAATGTCTTCACCGACTGGCACCGTCACGCGGGTGACGATGATTTCATTGTAGGTTTTAGTTTCTAGTACTTGCGCTAAACCAGCTGCCAGCGCGAGCAACGTTTTTCCTGTGCCAGCCTGACCCAGCAAGGTCACGAAATCGCATTCAGGATCCATTAAGAGATTGAGCGCAAAATTCTGTTCGCGATTGCGGGATGTAATACCCCAGACGCTATGCTTGATATGGCCGTAGTCACGCAAGGTTTGCAATACGGCCGTTTTGCCATTGATCTGGCGTACTTGACCATAAAACGATGCTTCGCCATTTTTTGGTTCTAGGTAGACGAATTGATTCACCAACAAGCTAGGAATGATTGGACCCGTGATACGATAAAAAGTGCTACTCAGCCCATTTTTATTCTCTTGCCAGGTCTCGATCCCTTTGCCGTGCTTATTCCAGAAGTCATCCGGTAACTGAACGATGCCGGAGTAGAGGAGGTCGGAGTCTTCCAGTACGTGATCATTGAAATAGTCTTCTGCAGGTAAGCCCATTGCACGCGCCTTAATGCGCATGTTGATGTCTTTGGAGACTAAAACAATTGGGCGTCCAGGGAATTCGTTTTCCAGCGCGCGTACGACGGCAAGAATTTGATTGTCTGCTTTGCCCTGTGGCAGCCCCGCTGGTAACGTGCCTATTTGTAATTTAGTCTGAAAATACAGATGGCCGCCAGCGTCCTTGTTGCCCAATTTGGAAAGCGCAATACCTTTTTCAATGTCTTGGTGAGAAATGTCACCAACCAGTGCATCCAGTGAGCGTGAAACCTGACGGGCATTACGTGCGACTTCAGACATCCCTTTCTTATGGTCGTCCAGCTCTTCCAATGTAATCATTGGCAGATAGACGTCATGCTCCTCAAAACGGAATAAGGATGTTGGATCGTGCATTAATACGTTCGTATCGAGTACGAAAAGTTTAGTGACGCCCGACTTATCGGCGGCACGACTCGTGCCAGACTTGTTTGGATTTGGAGTGAGTTTGTTTTTTGCTGCTGCTACGATCGCAGGTGCGATTGCAGATGATGTGCTCACTGTGGCGACTGGTTTTTCGGTAACAGTCGGTACATGCTTAGCGATCTCCGTGGAGGTGGCGACCGCCTGTTTCTTTCTCGGCGTGCTTGCAGCGTTATCTGCTTTAGTTTTTTCAGGCAATGCAGCTTTAAGCGCTTTGGTGGGCTTGCCTTTTTCTGCTTTCGGATATTCTTTTGGCGAAAGCAAAGCGGCGGGTTTTGTCGGCATTTTTGGCAATGGCATAAAAACCTCAATCAAAAAGTGAGAGCTAAAAAAATTAAAAGCCGCTATGGCATTACCAGCATGAAGCTGGCTTTGCCATGGGCGGCTTTATTCAATATAAATTCTGGCGAGTTCAATTAGGTTTGGGCGCTCACAAATTCAAGTACGTCATCAACGTGTCCTGCTACTTTGACGCCTCTCCATTCTTTCACCAATCTACCCGTGACGTCAATCACAAACGTGCTACGTTCCACGCCGCGAACTTGTTTTCCGTACATATTCTTCATCTTCATGACATTGAACATGGTGCAGAGGGTCTCATCTGGGTCTGAAATAAGTTCAAAAGGTAGTGCCAGTTTATTTTTAAAACCTTCGTGAGAACGAAGGCTATCGCGGCTTACACCAAAAACAACCGTATTTTTCTCTAGGAACTGCGGATGTAATTCACGGAAAGCGATGCTTTCTGTAGTACAACCCGGAGTGTTGTCTTTTGGGTAAAAATAGATGACGATATTCTTGCCAGCGTATTCTTGTAGTTCAAATGCTTTGCCGCCGGTCATGGTGGCAGAAAAATCCGGTACTAAACAATTCAACGCAGAAGGGGTATCAGCCACTGTGATCTCCTTGATTATAGAGTGGAGAACTCGCTGCTCACCGTTCAGACCAGGGCGACCAGCTCTCCGGAACGTCCTGGTAAACTAGCCCAGGACAGCGAATGTACAGGTAAATCGGTGTTTTGAATGGTCTCGTAATAGGATGCCATTGAGAGACATTGATATCCTTGTTCACGCCAACCAATCAGCAATTCTTCGAATATGGGGGCGAGTTTCTGCCCTTCAAGTTCAGCATGCAGAGTAAACACATGATCTCTAGGGTCTTTTGTCAGGCTAAGGATGTGTGCAGCGATATTCGAGGTAGTAATCTCTTTGCCTGCCACCGTACGACCCAGCAATTCGTCGAGCGTTGGAAGGGTGGTCGGCATCTGAATGCACGAACAAACCTTTTCTCCGATTTTCAGCCGGTACGGACCGTAGGCAACGTCTGCAAGACTTCCATTGTCATTGAGCATGGCGCGTCCATCAGAGGCGTATTGCATGTCAAACTGATCTAGTTGCTCGAAAGCGTACTGGTTCATTTGCCAGCCAGCGGCACCATGCGTTTTTGGCGCAAAGCCAAAAATCTGCTTGAACTTTGCATTCGCCTGTTGCAACTGGTGTTGCGTCCATTCTGCGCCACGTTGACGGACATTGTCCTGCCAGACGACGTGATCCCATGTGTGAATGCCACATTCGAAACCTGCGTCCTGAACAGCGCGCATTTCAGTCACACACGATCCAATATCTGGCGCAGGCAACAGAACCCCATACATCAGGGTCTTAAAGCCGTAATGTTCAACGACCGAAGTGCGGGAAACTTTCTGAAAGAAACCTGGCCTGAAGGCCCTGCGCAATGCCCAGCCGGTGTGGTCTTTGCCTAACGAGAATAGGAAAGTAGCACCAGCTTGGTGTCGTTTTAAAAGGCGCACCAGATTTGGTACGCCTTCTTTTGTGCCGCGAAATGTATCGACATCAATCTTTAATACGATAGAAGGCATGTATGATTTATTGTTGTCGATACCAATTAATCCATCAGCGCGCGGGCTTCAGCAACTTGTGAGCGATACGCATCAAAAATATTGCGCATTGTATCTTTCATTGTTGTTACTGGTTTCCAGCCGAGCTCTTCGCATGTGTTTGTGATTTTTGGAACACGGTTCTGAACGTCTTGGTAGCCTTTGCCGTAGTAAGCTGCAGAAGTTGTTTCTGTCAGTTGTACCTTTTTAACGGATTCTGCGTATTCAGGATATTCAGTCGCCAGATCGAGCATCATGTGCGCCAACTCACGGATAGAGAAATTGTTGGTCGGATTGCCGATGTTGTAGATTTTGCCGGAAGCGATACCATCTTTGTTATCGATGATGCGCATCAGAGCGTCGATACCGTCATCGATGTAAGTGAAAGCACGTTTTTGCGCGCCGCCATCGACCAGGGAGATGTTCTCGCCGCGAACGATATGGCCGAAGAACTGCGTCACAACACGTGAGCTGCCTTCTTTTGGTGTGTTGATGTTGTCTAGGCCAGCACCGATCCAGTTGAATGGACGGAACAAGGTGAAGTTTAAGCCTTCCATGCCATAACCCCAGATCACGCGATCCATCAGTTGTTTCGCGCAAGAGTAGATCCAGCGCGGTTTATTGATTGGGCCGCAGATCAGTTCGGATTCTTCTGGGTCAAATTCTTCATCGTGGCACATGCCATAGACTTCAGAAGTAGATGGGAAAACCAGATGCTTGCCATACTTGGCTGCAGAGCGGACGATTGGCAAGTTCGCTTCGAAATCGAGTTCGAAAACGCGCAATGGTTGTTTAACGTAAGTGGATGGTGTTGCGATGGCAACCAATGGCAAAATGACATCGCATTTTTTAACATGATACTCAACCCATTCTTTATTGATGGTAATGTCACCTTCAAAAAAGTGCATACGTGGATGGTTGATCATGTCGCCTAAACGCTCGGTTTGCATGTCCATGCCATAGACTTCCCAGTCAGTGGTTTCGAGAATGCGTTTGGACAAGTGGTGACCGATAAAACCGTTCACGCCGAGAATGAGGACTTTTTTCATGGTGAGTTCTTCTTAAGTAAATGTTGATTGCTGTAATGCGTTGACGTTGGTGTTTTTGCTGTTATCCAGCTACGTGTGTCAATTGCTGCAATTCTTCTGCTGAGACGATGTTGCCATCACAGCGTAATTCGATTATTCGCAGTGCACGACCATCGCCGCACACACCGTAAATGACATTATCTACTACATGTAAGCCTGTCGGCAAATTTGCGGCGGATAAATCTGACAAACGTGCTTTTTCGATAATAAAATGATATCCGAATTGCTCAAAAAAGGCACCTGGATAGGGTGGTGCAACTGCGCGATGCAAGTTGTACACTTGATTTGCGCTCTGAGACCAGTCAATGCGACCATCCTCTGGCTTACGACCACCAAAATAGCTACCATTCGCCAGATCATTTGGTAATGGCGTGAATGTGCCACTCATGAGCTGCGGCAAAGCATGCCACAATGTTTGCTCTGCAGCAACTGTTAGCTTGCCAAAAACTTCGAATGCAGTGTCGTCTGCCAAGATTGGGACGGACGTTTGCGCAATAATTGCCCCGGCATCCGGCTTTGCAGCCATCTCGTGCAGCGTTGCGCCGGTTTCTGTTTCTCCATGTAAAACCGCCCAGTTGACTGGCACGCGTCCGCGGTATTTCGGCAGCAGAGAGCCATGCAAATTGTAGGCACCCCTTTTAGCTAACGCAAGTAAGCTCACTGGCAGCATGTGTCTGTAGTAGAAACTAAAAATAAAGTCCGGTCCGATTGCTGCTACTTTGGCAGCGAGTTCTGGTGTTGATGGATCACTTGGGGTGACTGTTTCGATACCATGTTCTTTACACAAAGCGGCTACTGAGTCGAACCAGATCGTTTCTGCTGGGTTGTCTTCATGGGTTACCACCAACTTGATCTGAATACCTCGGGCAAGTAATGTCTTAATGCAGCGGACGCCGACGTTATGGTAGGCAAATACGACAGCAGATACGGGGGGGAGATTCATGAATTATTCTTTAAAAAAGTATTTGGTCGTGATATGAGTTTGCTGATCAGCCTTTTTCTGGCTGATCATCGCTCAGATCTTGCAAAATCGTCTGTACGACGTAGCGAGGTCGGCCACGGACTTGCTGGTAAATACGTCCGACGTATTCTCCGAGCAATCCAATACCAAAAAGAATGACGCCCATCATAAAGAAAGCAATCGCAAATAGCGTGAATAATCCCTCTGCTTCTGCGCCGAAAATAAAACGACGAATTAACAGTAAGCCGACCAGACCACCTGATAGAATTGACAACACCATACCTAGCATTGAAAACCATTGTAATGGCATGATGGAAAAACCAGTCATCAGGTCAAAATTGAGACGGATCAGGCTGTAAATCGAATATTTCGATTCGCCAGCCGAGCGTTCTTCATGCTCTACGGTAATTTCTGTTGGCTTACGTGAAAATGTGTATGCAAGGGCTGGGACGAAGGTGTTGACCTCGCTGCACTGGTTCATCAAATCAATAACATTGCGGCCATACGCGCGCAGCATGTTGCCTTGGTCGGTGATTTTAATGCGCGTAATTTTCTCACGGAAGCGATTCATCGCCTTTGAAGCATAAGTCCGCCATGCGCTATCTTGCCGTTTGCGGCGAATAGAGCCAACGTAATCGTAGCCTTCGCGCATTTTGTCTACCAGAGCGCCAATTTCCTCAGGCGGGTTTTGGAGATCCGCGTCCAGTGTGACGACGATCTCTCCACGTGTTGCCTCAAACCCGGCCAGTATGGCCATATGCTGACCATAATTGCCATTGAATAAAACGACCCTAGTTACGTCTGGACGCAAACGGAACTGATCGGATAAGATCAGTGCCGTGTTGTCGCGACTACCGTCATTAACAAAGACGATTTCGTAGCTGACACCGCGTGCGGCCAGCGCGTCGAGCGCAGGATAGAGTCGCGCAAAAAGCTTCGCGAGACCAGCTTCTTCATTGTAGACAGGGATGACGACGGAGAGTTCGGGTTTCATTATATGGGCTTGCAAATTTCAAAGAAGGCGGGATTTTACCGCAGACACGACTCTTTCGACATCTTCCTTTGTCATTGACGGAAACAAAGGTAAGGTGACGATCTGTTTACCGATGCGTTCAGCGATTGGAAACATGCCATCTGTAAAGCCGCGTTCTCGGTAGTAGGTGAATAAATGGATAGCGCGGTAGTGGTAGCCTAGACCAATCTTTACATCCAGCATTTGCTGCATAAAAGTCGCACGATCAATTCGCTCAGGTAAGACAAGGTGGAACATGTGCCAGTTTGAGTTTTCAAAGTCAGCTACAGGTAATTCCGCACCAGATTGTGCTTCAAAATCAGTACCGAATTGTTCAAAATAATATTTTGCTAATTCAAGACGTTTGGCATTAAATTCTGGCAAACGTTTCATTTGTCCCAGCCCGATCGCTCCGGCGATATCCGTCATATTGAATTTACCGCCAAGGACATCTACATCGATGCCGTCGAGACCGCTACGAGTAACGCCTTGCAAACGATATTTTTCAGCAAGACGGACTTCTTCTGCATTATTCAACACCAGACAGCCACCTTCACCAGTCATGATGTTTTTATTGACCTGAAAACTGAAAGAAACGAAGTCACCAAACGAACCAATGCGTTTTCCATTCCAGCTAGATCCAATTGCTTGCGCAGCATCTTCAATGACACGCAAATTGTATTTCGCAGCGATCTCGTAGAGCTTGTCCATGTTGCAGGGCAGTCCGCACATGTGCACTGGGATAATCGCTTTCGTACGTGGCGTAATGACGGCCTCGACTTTTGCCAGATCAATGTTGTGCGTCTTTGGGTCGATATCAGCGAAGACGGGTGTGGCGCCTGTTTCAATGATCACATTTGCGGTCGCTACCCAAGAATTTGGAGTCGTGATGACTTCGTCACCTGCTCCAATACCCGCAACGCGCAACGCAATTTCCATTGTGCACGTACCGGAATTAAATGTACGAACTGGACGGCCACCGAAATATTCTGACAATTGTGCTTCTAACGCCTGTACTTTAGGGCCGCTTGTCATCCAGCCAGAGCGCATCACGTCCGCAACGGCGGCGATGGTCTCTTCATCCATGGTAGGTTTAGTGAAAGGCAAAAATGCTAATGCGTCGCTCATAACTTTCCTTATTTGCTTATGTCCTGTGCACAGCGGGGGCGCATGGGAACTGGTTAATTCGTTTAGTTCTAACTCGTTTCCTTTCCTTGACTACACATTGCAAGGTAGGAAAAGTCAGGTATTTTTAAATCTCAATTGCAACGGGTTTTCGGTGTAGATTAACCCTTTATGGCTACTTTTTTAGCTTTTTACAAGCAGTACGACACCGGAGATGATGACGCAAATTGCCAAAATCCGTTGCATCGATAAGACTTCTCCGAGAAAATACCAAGCTCCAACCGCCGCGACAATATAGCCAATAGACAGCATCGGGTAGGCAATGGAGACATCAACGCGCGACAGTCCGATAATCCACACTACAACAGAAATGACATAGCAGGTTAGACCGCCAATAATTGGTAACTGTGTTGCTAATTGCAATCCAATCGAAAACCAATTTTCTGCATTTAAATGAATAGCGCCGACTGCTTTAGTGCCAGCTTTTAATAGAACTTGCGCGACGGCATTAAGTAAAATGCCAGTGAGAATAAAGCCAAAAGTAGTGAGATTCATGATCGGAATAGTCTTATTGTTGTGAGTTAGGCGTCAGCGTAGCGATGATTACCCGCCTAGGATCTTGTCCAATAACCCGCATTGGCAAATGTCGCTGCTGAAAGTCTTGGTAGATGTCGGTGCGTACGATGGCGACGGCTGATTCATGATTAGCCTGATGTTTTAGCCATTGCTGTACAAAATCATTCCGCTTAGGAATCCACAATTCTGGTTGTTGCTCTAAGCCGAATTCCATTTCGTCTGGAAATTCAACCAAAGTCATCGTCCGTTGCAGATAAAACGGTAGGGCTTGTTCGTAACGTCCGACTGCATAAATTGGTGTCGTCGGCGTCTTCAATTCTGCCTTAATCGCGGTAACGTGAGAGATACCAGCAATATATTGACCAAACGGATTGTGTCCCAAGAATGCCACTTGTCCAGCAAGAAAGCCGCCGAAAGCCAAGCATAGAATGGCAATATCTTTACCAGACTTTTCTCTTCCGGCGAAAACCCACGCGCTAACTCCGCCAATGACGGCGATAGCACTTGCCGTCGCAATCCATGGGGCAGCATTGGCGTAGAGTGGGATATCATAAGCATCTTTACCCAAGTGGGCAATTTTACTGATGCTCGCCAGACCAATGACGCCTAATAGACCTAATAAACCAGCAGCGAGTTTGAGTGCATTTGGCTTGCAGTTCTCAATGTAGACGGCGATCATCAGAGCCAATGCTGGGAAAATTGGCAGAATATAGCCGGGTAATTTTGAGTGGGAAATGCTAAAAAAGAAAAAGAAAAAAACCGCCCAGATCAATAACATGGTCAGCGGTTGAAATCCGCTTTTCTTCTCTTTAATCCCTGTCCATATACCCTGAAGCAGCAATCCTAACCACGGAACAATACCAAGGACTAAGAATGGAAAAAAGTAATACCACACCCCTGAGCGATGATGAACATCGCTAGTGAATCGCTGGAAGTGTTCGTGAATAAAGAAAAAATGCGGATGTTCTGGGTTGCGTATGGCAATCAGAATGAACCATGGTGCTGTGATTGCGAAAAAAAGCAGGAGTCCTCGACCAAAATACAAACGTGTCCAAAGTAACCAGTCACGTGTGACCAACGTGTAAATAACCAGAACAGTCCCCGGCAACACAAAACCAATTAAACCTTTAGACATCGTTGCCAAGGCCATTCCTGCCCAGCACACTAGCATGGCATTGCGTCGATCTGACGCGCTAAGCGATTCGTGCTGACTCAGTAATAAGCCGCACATGGTGATCGCCAGCATACCGGACAACCCCATATCTAAAGAGTTGACGTGTCCCATCCCAGCCCAGTAAAAACTGGAGCCAAGGACGATGGCCGCGATCGTACCAATCCGAGCGCTAAAAATCTTACGGCCAGTATAAGCAACAGAAAAAACGCCAATTAAGCCACATAAACCAGTCCATAGCCTAGCCTGCCAGTCCCCTAAGCCGAAAGCGGCAAAGGTAAGGGCGTTCATCCAGTTTTGCAGAGGCGGCTTTTCAAAGTATTTAATGCCGTTTAAACGCAGCGTGACCCAATCCCCAGTTGCTAGCATTTCGCGCGCCATTTCTGCGTAGCGACCTTCATCTGTCGGAACGAGGGTTCGTGCACCAAGCATATAAAACCAGATACATAAAAAACTGATAGCGACAGTCCAGAGTATTGTTGGCGAGTCAAGTGGAAGTGACGTCGATTTATTTGTCTGGCTCATGCAGTTTCCATCACTAGGGCGAGTGCCACTTTGCGACCTTCGGCCATCAAAATATTGTAGGTACGGCAGGCTGCCTGATTATCCATACATTCAACACCAATCCGGCGTGACGTGAGGGCCGCGATCAGTCTTGGGTGAATAAATTTCTGTTTATTGCCTGTCCCAAGAATGACGACGTCTGGTTGGGTTTGTTCAATCTGGGTAAAGTGGTCGGTTGTCAGCGTTTCAAAGCTGATGATCGGCCATTCAATAGGCTTCGTTTCTGGGAGTACGATCAGACTATGCTTAAACGTCACCGCGTTAATTTCTACGCTGTCGGTTTCGTAGCCTGTAATGGTTTGATACTGTTGTGTTTGCGTTGAGTGCAACTTCATAATTCTGGCTCTATGCTAAGTAATGTGCCTTGCGAGTGCGGCATTGTAACTTTTTTTCTGCGATTGCCAAGCAACGGGTACGCAAACGTTGCGACTGAAAGCAGTCAAAATGCCGATTTTCAACAAATTTATTGCGTTGATCTATTAATTGCGGATGTTGTTATATGTCGCTTACCACTTGCAATCAACATAAACCAACACGCAATTCGGGCTCTTTATGCGCTATCAATATAAGTTTATAGCCTAAAAGCATAATGTTTCGTCAAAATTGCGTTTGAAAGAGAAATATTCCCAAAACAATTTGATTAAACAGCATTCCTTGTGCAAAATGCTTTGTTCGGCAGTGCAGCATACTTGTAGCGTTGTCTCTTGTAGTCTGACTATTGACATGCCCAATGATAAGAAGGAATCTGCTAGTGCGACCTATACAAAAATCACAAAAATTAGCTGACGTTTGTTATGACATTCGTGGTCCTGTGCTCGAAAAAGCCAAACAGATGGAAGACGAGGGTCATAAGATCATTAAATTAAACATCGGTAACCTAGCGGTGTTTAATTTCGATCCGCCAGACGAAATTGTGCAAGATATGATTCGCAATATGCATAATGCTGCTGGTTACACTGATTCCAAAGGCATGTTTGCTCCGCGTAAAGCAATTATGCATTACACCCAGGAAAAGAGAATTCATGGTGTAACGATCGAGGACATCTACATCGGTAATGGTGCCTCTGAATTAATTGTGATGGGGATGAATGCACTTCTCAATAATGGCGATGAAGTACTAGTTCCTGCTCCTGACTATCCTTTGTGGACGGCAGCGGTGAGCCTATCAGGGGGGAAGCCTGTACATTATGTTTGCGACGAGACTGCAGACTGGATGCCTGATATTGAAGATATCAAAAGTAAAATCACGCCAAACACAAAAGCGATTGTTGTCATTAATCCTAATAATCCGACGGGTGCTCTGTATCCGGTGTCCGTGTTACAGCAAATTGTCGAATTGGCCCGTCAGCATCAGCTCATCGTATTCGCTGATGAAATTTACGATAAAACGTTGTACGATGAAGCAGAGCATGTATCGATCGCCTCACTGGCAGATGACGTATTATTTTTGACATTAAACGGTTTGTCTAAGAATTATCGTTCATGCGGTTACCGCGCAGGTTGGATGGTGATCTCTGGTGAAAAACGGCATGCCAGAGACTATATCGAAGGGTTGAATATGTTAGCCTCGATGCGTCTGTGCGCGAATGCTCCTGGACAATTTGCAATTCAGACTGCCTTGGGCGGTTATCAGAGTATCCAAGACCTCGTTGGTCCTGGAGGTCGCTTGCTTAAGCAGCGTGATCTCGCCCATAAACTGCTGACGGCGATCCCTGGTGTCACTTGCGTGAAGCCCAAAGCGGCGTTGTATATGTTTCCGAAACTGGATCCAGAGATCTACCCGATTAAGGACGACCAGGAATTTATTCACGAGCTATTAACCGAGCAACGTGTTTTATTGGTACAAGGAACAGGTTTTAACTGGATCAAACCTGATCATTTTAGGGTGGTTTTCCTGCCAAATACGGATGATTTGACTGAGGCATTTGGCCGTATCGATCACTTTCTTGAGAGTTATCGAAAGCGCCACGGCACTAATTAATTTAATTTTACTGTTTAAAAGATATGAAACCAATCAAAGTAGGTCTGTTAGGCATAGGCACTGTCGGTACCGGCACCTTCAATGTATTAAAGCGGAATCAGGAAGAGATTATTCGCCGCGCCGGACGCCCGATTGAGATTGTGATGGTCGCAGCCCGAAATGTAGAGCGTGCACGCGGTATCGTTGGCGATGCCGTCGACGTGGTGAGCGATCCGATGCTGGTCGTTAATCACCCTGATATTGACATCGTTGTTGAAGTGATCGGTGGCTGTGGTATTGCTAAAGATCTGGTGTTGCAGGCGATCGCGAATGGCAAACATGTCATTACAGCCAACAAGGCACTGCTGGCAATTCATGGTAATGAAGTATTCTCTGCCGCCCTCGATAAAGGTGTGATGGTGGCGTTTGAGGCGGCTGTTGCCGGTGGCATTCCTATTATTAAGGCGTTACGTGAGGGGTTGACTGCAAATCGTATTGAATGGATCGCCGGGATCATCAATGGTACGACTAATTTCATTTTGTCGGAAATGCGCGATAAGGGTCTAGATTTTGCGACTGTGTTAAAACAAGCGCAGGAGTTGGGGTATGCTGAGGCTGATCCAACATTTGACATCGAAGGTGTTGATGCGGGTCATAAAGCAACAATCATGGCGTCGATTGCCTTCGGTGTGCCAATGCAGTTTGATAAGGCTCATGTTGAGGGTATTACAAAATTAGAAGCCAATGACATTCGCTACGCTGAAGAGCTCGGGTATCGCATCAAGTTGCTGGGTATTGCCAAGCGCACCGTCGATGGAATTGAACTTCGCATCCATCCGACATTGATTCCGGCTAAGCGACTCATCGCGAATGTTGAAGGCGCGATGAATGCGGTGTTGGTTCAGGGCGACGCAGTAGGGGCGACGTTGTATTATGGTAAAGGTGCAGGCTCTGAGCCAACAGCTTCCGCAGTGATTGCTGATCTGGTCGATATCACTCGACTAGCGACCGCCGATCCTGAGCATCGTGTACCGCATTTGGCATTCCAGCCCGGTTCTATCAGTGATTTACCGATTTTGCCGATGTCAGAGATAGTTACAAGTTATTATCTGCGCATGCATGTCGAAGACAGGCCGGGCGTATTAGCCGATGTAACCCGTATCTTGGCTGATTTAAATATCTCTATTGATGCGATGCTGCAAAAAGAACCTGGTGATGGTGAAACCCGTACTGATATCATTATTTTGACTCATCAGACGAAAGAGAAAAATATTGTTGCCGCCATAGAGAAGATTGAAGGTTTGCCAGCAATTTTTGGACAGGTAACAAAGTTACGTCTAGAAGAATTAAGCTAATTTATTGCATCGATTTAGCTCAAGGTATTAGATCAGTGGTTTATGTTGATATCCACGGAACCGATCTCTACACATAGTTATCGCAAGAAAACAAAAAAAGCGCGTTCATGGAATAATGAATGCGCTTTTTTTATACCCACTTATTTTTTTCTGCCGTTTGGCGATAGCAGCATTCCTTTGAAGGCATTTGGCAATGACTCAGTTGACGTTTTCACGTTTATTAGCTTACGGCCTGCTTGCTTTTCCGCTGGCGTTTGTCGCATTGCCCATTTACGTCTATGTCCCACAGTTTTATGCTGAACGTTTTGGCATCTCCTTAAGTTATATCGGAAGTGCGCTATTGATCTCGCGTGTTGCGGATGCTTTTTTTGATCCCTATATTGGCGGGTTGATTGACAAGCGTCCACAAGGGCAGGGTTATGCACGCTATATCATTTACGCAATCCCCCTTTTAATTGTGGGTTTTGGTGCACTATTTCATCCGCCTGAACTCAAAGGCGTGATGATTTTTATCTGGTTTTTCGTATCATTGGTTATCGTGTATGCGGGATTTAGTTTGGCAAGCATTGCATACCAGTCTTGGGGCGCTGCGCTGACACAATTACCCGGACAGCGATTGCGCCTGACTTCGGTCCGTGAGTGCTGCGGCTTGTTCGGTGTGTTAAGTGCAGCATTAATGGGGCAGCTTTTAAATTTTACGTGGCTTACTTGGATGCTGACGATTGGCCTTATTGTGGGGGTAGCTTGTTTGTTGCGATGGACGCCTGTAATCCGACATCAAAAGATGTCGGAGGGGCCTTCGTTGCGTTGGGTTGTGATGTTTGCCAATCCAGTATTTCGTAGTTTATTTGTTGTATTTGTTTTCAACGGTATTGCGGCAGCGATACCTGCTACCTTATTTTTGTTTTTCACGAAAGACCAACTTCATCTTGAGACTCAATCAGGCTATTTACTCCTGATTTACTTTCTTGCTGCGGCTTTTTCTATGCCTTTCTGGACGTTGGTTGCTAAACGTACTTCTGAGCGTGATGCATGGTTGCTCTCCATGTTAATGACAATCATCAGTTTTATTTGGGTTTTTAATTTGCAGGCCGATGCATTGATTGGCTTTAGTGCTATATGTGTGTTGACCGGATTTTCGTTGGGTGCAGATTTGGCGCTACCACCCGCATTGCTTGCTGCAGTAATACATCGTGCTGGACATAGCGAACGCTATGAGGGGAGTTATTTTGGTGTATGGAGTTGGGCCGGTAAAATGAATCTGGCGTTAGCTGCCGGATTGTCATTGCCATTGCTCGATGCATTAGGTTACCAACCCGGAACCACATCGCAAAGTGGCCTCCACGCATTGAGCTATGCGTATGCAATTCTTCCATGTGGATTGAAATGCGTTGCTGCTTGGCTTCTTTGGCGTTCGCCAATCAGAACAGTCAATTAATCGCAGGGTTGTTCTATCGAAGAATTTTTTCTTCAAACTCAGCAGGATGATGCGCATGAATTTTGAGTAATGTGGAAACGCGAGTTCCATATCCTTCGGATATGATGCAAGGCGAAGAGAGCAAACGTTCCATTTCAAAAGAAACGCCAGTGTCTGGTAGACGACAATCTGGCGCTTGGGTTGTATTTGCAAGCATCTCAAAGAAGGCATCTTCTGGCGCGAGCTGACAAATTAAACTGGCAAATTCTGCCTTGGTTCGAACGACTTTATGCCAGCAGGTATCGAGTGCCGCATTTGAGACGCCATAAATACCAGGTGCCAGCGGAACACCATTTTTAGGGTTATCCAGATGGCGGTTGGAATACCAGATTAAATCATGTTGGTCGCCGACCAGTAAATTAAATCCGTTGTAATCGTCTACTTGCCCTTTGAGTTCGTTGACGTAATCTTGTGCCGACAAATCAGAGCGCAAATAGTTTGCTACTAATTCTCCACGAGACGGTGCATCTTCCCGTTTTTCTGAGGGTGCGCGAACGTTAGTAATTGCAGCAAATTTTTTAGCTGGTGAGCCATCTCGAGTACTTTGAATGCCCAGCCAAGTGCCGCCTGATTGCAGATCTCGCCCTGCATAAATCTGTGGAGCATCTGACCACCATGCTGCGGGACTTGCTGGGCGGTCATAAAATTCATCTCGGTTTGCAGCAACTACTAATGGACTGCAAGGGAGTAATTTCCAGGCAAAGACAATCAGGCACATACATCTACATTCAAAAAATATTCTATATGACGTTCACTGTACTGCAAATTTAGCAACGTCGTTTGGGATATCGCTACGTCGAGCAATTCCTTGAAATTGTGCGGTACGTTTTTATAAGTCTCCATCCACGTATGCAGCCCATCGGTCGCTTTAGGGCGCCTCTCGAGCGATGTCAATATGAGTCCGACGGAGTGCAACGCCTTCAGTAATAGCTGTTCCGCTGCAATAATTGCATCTTCATTTTCTATCGTGGCTTTAAAATAAATATAGCAATTCATACGTTTTATTTCGGACCATATCTCTGAAATTCAAGATGGAGCGTTTGGAAATACCTTATTTAGCGTGTGATATCGGTAATTTCGTACGGTAATGGAAGGAGTTGCACCAATGGTCCGTCCACGGCACCACAGTGTACGCCACCGTGTTCTTGATCTGCCAGACTCATTTCTACGAGCGCTAGACTATTGTTATCATCGATACTTGCGACGTTGACAATCATGCCGCAGGGTTGTTCAGGATTATCCTCTTTGAATAGTTCTATACTCTCAGTCAATCCGCTTGCTTGGATAGTGGCCAGCGCCATCCGGCGCTTCAGCTTTCCGAGATATTGGCTGCGTGCGACGATCTCTTGTCCTGGGTAGCAGCCTTTTCTGAAATTGACGCCGCCGATCAGTTCAAAGTTAATCATTTGAGGCACAAATTTTTCTTGTGTCCGAGCTGTGACGCAAGGAATGCCTGCTTTTATTTCAGCAAGTTGCCAATCCCTCGGATTGGTCGGCTGGAGCGTCTCAGTCAGTTTTTTCCAGATGTGCTCGGCTTGTTGTTTAGGGCATATCCACTGGTATCTGTCTGCCTGATGTTCTGAATGAAAACGAATCAGCGTGCCATAGCCATTACTGATGGTCGTATTTTCTGCCGACGGTAATTCTGGGAACCACGCAGAAATAGCAGCGATCGACTGCGCTCCACCAATGGCAAAAGTGACCTGTGATTTACTCATGTCAGCGATCTTCACTTTTGCTCTTAGAACAAACATGCTTAACCTTTTTTGAATCGTCGGCAGCAGTTCGTTTGGAAGCTGAACGACAATACCTTCGTCCGTTTTCCAATACAGTAAACTTGCCAACATACGACCTTTTGCTGTGCAATACGCTGCGCGGCGTGCAACCTCGGAGGTGAGGTGTTCAACATCGTTGCTTAGTTGGTTATGTAAAAACGTTGCTGCATCTTCACCTGTAACAAGCATAAGGCCACCTTGTGCTAGCGCAGTGACGTAGCCAGTTTCAAAAAAAGGCATATTCCATACTGAGGGCAGACCATTCAGTGACTCTACAAATCCTGGCATTTGATCTTGTTCAATCATTACTTGTGACATAGCTTGAGAAACTTTCTATTCATACGACTTACACAATGTCGCCTCGAGGGTAGCGTCACCCGCGCTACAGTGACGCGCAACGGAGGGATACTTATGCATAAGCCCCTATTTAACTTCCTTGGCTTAAGCTTATAGCAAATATTCATTGTTCGCTTGCTCTGAAAATAAGCAATTAACTCTGAACTACTACAATATTTAGTCAACGAGGACGGTGTTTTGCCTAAGTCCTTTAATTTAGTGACGTGATGGCCTTACAATAGGCGACTCACATCGCATGATGTGAATTATAGTAGCGACTGAATAAATTCGCTGATTCCTATTTTGCAATATTGTCTAAATATATCATTTACTTGATAAACTACGCATTATCTAATGAAAGATCAAATAGCTACGTCGCTGATGACAATCTGATGAACAAGGGCTGAAAGATTTTGTTAGCGCGACATCTTTCACTCATATCAAATAATCCCCCAAACCTAAAAAACAAAAAAACACCTTAGGCTATGAGTCTGATTAGAAATTTTATTATATTGTTAGTCTTATTCGCCATTGCGAGTATCAGCGGCCTCTTCTATTGGGCAGGTCAGCCAATGGACACGGATGGCAAACCAGTTGATTTCACGATTAAGCCAGGGAGCAGCGTCCGAAGTGCAAGCCGGCAGATTCAGGAGGCTGGAGTGCCTGCTCCGGCATTTTTTTTCGAGCTATTGGCGCGTGCAACGGGGAAAGCTAACAAATTAAAGGCTGGTTCCTACGAGCTTTTACCCGAGAAGACGCCATATCAATTGCTGGATAAAATTGTGAACGGCGAATTTTCGCAGGGGGCAGTAGTCGTTATTGAAGGGTGGACCTTTGCGCAAATGCGAAAGGCCGTTGATAGCAATCCCGATATCAAGCATGATACAAAACTTCTGTCAGATGCCGAATTAATGAAGAAAATCAACTCGGAAAAAAATACGCCCGAAGGTCTTTTTTTTCCGGATACTTATTTATTTCCGAAGGGTAGTAGCGATTTACAGGTGTTTCAGCAAGCCTATGTTGCTCAAGTGAAAAAATTGAATGAGGCATGGCAAAGTCGCGCTGAAGGTCTACCATATAAAAATAGCTACGAAGCGCTAATTATGGCCTCAATTATCGAAAAAGAAACTGGACAAAAAGCAGAGCGTTCGATGATTTCTGCGGTTTTTACGAATCGTTTGAGGACTGGTATGTTGCTACAAACAGATCCGACCGTAATTTATGGACTGGGCGAACGCTATCAAGGAAAAATTCACAAAAAGGATTTGTTGGCGGATACACCTTACAACACATACACTCGCGCCGGCTTACCCCCGACACCGATTGCGTTGCCGGGACTTGCCTCCTTGATGGCCGCGTTAAATCCTGCAAAAAGCGATGCGCTCTATTTTGTGGCTCGAGGTGACGGTACAAGCGTTTTCTCAGATAATCTGAATGATCACAATCGCGCAGTAAATAAGTATCAACGCTAAAAGAGTATTGAACAAAGATAAGTATGAAACCTACAGCAAAATTTATCAGCTTTGAAGGCATTGACGGCGCCGGAAAATCAACTCACATCGCCTATGTTGCTCAACGTTTGCAGGCGGCTTTGGTAGCGCATCAGGTACAAGTAGTTTGTTCTCGTGAACCTGGTGGAACGCCACTTGGTGAAACCTTGCGCGAAGTCCTGTTGCAACAGAAAATGCATCTGGAAACTGAAGCGCTGTTAATGTTTGCAGTTCGCCGAGAACACATAGCACAACTGATCGAACCAGCATTGTCGCGTGGTGACTGGGTTATTTCTGATCGCTTCACTGACGCAAGCTTCGCCTACCAAGGAGGAGGGCGTCACCTGTCAATCGAGAAGTTGAGTATTTTGGAGCAATGGGTGCATCCTCATCTGCAACCTGATCTGACATTGTTATTTGACGTGCCACTGGACGTAGCGAGAGCACGCCTCGATGCAACCCGACAACTGGATAAATTCGAGCGAGAAAAAGCAGAATTTTTCTTTGATACTCGCACTGAGTATTTAAGGCGTGCCGCTGAATTTCCTCAACGTTTTCGGATTATTGATTCGACGCAAAGTATTGAGATCATTCGTAAAGAACTTGATGTGTTGATCGATGAATTGCTAACCAACGCATTGGCATCGTGATGAGTAATCCTTTATTTGCCTGGCAAACTTCAGCATGGGATTATTTTCAGTCACTGCGTGATCGTATGCCTCATGCCTTTTTACTATATGGCCCGCAGGGAATAGGTAAATCACTTTTTGCAGAACACATGGCGCAATCGCTGTTATGTGAGCGACCTGATGCGCATGGACATGCGTGTCAGGCTTGTGGGTCCTGCGGTTGGTTTTTACAATACAGCCATCCTGACTACCGTCGGGTGCGTCCCGAACTGCTTGATGAAGAGGATGCTTCCTCCGTAGAGGCAGATGTTGAGGCAGCAACGAAAACAAGTAAGGCAAGTAAGGCACCATCAAAAGAAATTGTGATTAATCAGATCCGTGGTCTTTCCGATTTCATGAATATATCAACGCACCGCCAAGGTCGCCGGGTCATCGTGCTATATCCTGCTGAAGCATTGAATATTCCAGCCGCAAACGCACTGTTAAAGTCCCTCGAAGAACCTAGTGCTAATACTGTTTTTATTTTGGTCAGCAATAGTCTGGACAAGCTGCTGCCAACGATTTTGTCACGGTGTCATAAATTTGCGCTCGCGATGCCAGAACGTGATCAGGCGCTTGCCTGGTTGCAGGCACAGGGGGTAAAAGACCCCGATGTATGGCTTGCGCAGCAGGGCGGCGCACCACTGGCTGCTTTAGATATGTCTCAATCGGATAATCGCGGTGAGTTGGATGATTTTCTGCGCCAGTTGAGTAAGCCTAGTGCAGATGCTAGCCTTAAATTGGCGGATAAAATGCAGAAAATGGAAATAATAACGACCGTCGCATGGATGCAGCGTTGGTTATACGATCTATTTTCTTATAAACAAGCAGCAAGAATCCGGTATTATCCTCGCTATGAACGAGAAATAAAGGCATTAGCTGTTCGTGTTGATATGAATTCTTTGTTGAGAATTATTAAAAATACGAATGAGCGTCAGGCAATTGCGAGTCATCCATTGTCGGCCAAGTTATTTTTAGAAGATATGTTGCTAGAGTATTCTGCACTCTTTGCATAACCCCGCGGAAACACAAAATGTCCGATTTATCATCAGATTCAGGTATCACTAATGCACCAAATCGTCCGTCGGTTTTATCGTTGGCGATTAAAGAAAAAGCAGCCTTGTTTGCTGCCTATATGCCATATTTAAAGAATGGCGGTATTTTTGTCCCAACCAACAAGAGTTATCGTTTGGGTGAGGAGATTTATCTGATTCTCACGTTACTTGATGATCCTGCTAAATATCCTATCGCGGGTAAAGTTGCTTGGATTACGCCAGCTGGTGCAGGTAATAATAAAACACAGGGTATTGGAGTGCATTTTCCCGACGACGAAAGCGGTAAGCGCATACGTTTAAGGGTTGAAGAAGCACTGGGAACTGCATTGCGCTCTAGCAGGGCAACACATACAATTTAAGATACAATGGCACACGATTTTTCTTACCGAATCGCTAGATTCGACGACTTACCACAAATTGTTGCAATTTATAATTCAACAATCGCATCCCGTCAGGTTACTGCAGACACTGAGCCTGTTTCCGTTGAATCAAGACACGCTTGGTTTAATGAGCACACACCGGAGCGTCGACCGCTTTGGGTGAGCGAATCTAATGGTAAAATCACGGGTTGGCTGTCCTTTTCTAATTTTTATGGTCGTCCTGCCTATGCTGGCACCGCAGAATTATCCATTTATCTGCACGAGGATGCGCGTGGACAGGGGCTGGGTCGGCGATTCCTGACGCTGGCCATTGAACATGCGCCAAAAATTGGAGTGCATACCTTGTTGGGTTTTATTTTTGGTCATAACACCCCAAGTCTCAAGTTATTCGAAGCATTCGATTTTACAACGTGGGCAAACATGCCTCGTGTTGCCACATTGGATGGCATCGAGCGGGATTTAATTATCCTCGGGAAACGCATCGATTAAGTTTGATTTATACATAATAAGAAATAGGTTGCTCATCAGCGCTATTATTATGTGAAGACAGCGAGGCAAGAAGCCTGCCATCCTGTTCCACAGTTGTGCCTGATGCTCTCTATGGATCTTTACCATTATTTTGGCAACTTGCGATGGCAAGTTGCCTTTCATTTTTATAGGAATTTCATCATGCTCAGCTATCGCCATGGCTTCCATGCCGGCAATCACGCCGACGTGCTCAAACACTTTGTGCTAATTCAGTTGTTGCAGTACATGAATCAAAAAGATGCTGCATACACTTACGTGGACACGCACTCGGGTGCAGGCTTGTATTCGCTTGATAGTGGCTATGCAAGTAAAAATGCTGAATTTGAAACGGGTATTGCACCTTTGTGGGATAAAAAGGATCTGCCTCCCGCGCTTGCGGAATATCTCGATTTGGTCAAAGCGTTGAATCCAAGCGGTAAGATGCGTTATTACCCAGGTTCGCCTTACTGTGCAGATAAAATAATGCGGGACCAGGATCGCTTACGCTTGTTTGAGTTGCATTCAAGTGAAATTAAAATTCTGAGTGAAAACTTCAGGAAGTTGGATGCACATGCGGCGGAGCAGGGGCAACGTCCTACCGTACGTGGTAAAAGAGTCATCATTTCTGATGCTGATGGTTTTGAGAGTCTGAAAGCACTTTTGCCGCCACCATCGCGCCGTGGGTTGGTCTTGATTGATCCACCATATGAAGTCAAAGATGATTACCGTCGTGTGAAAGTCGCTCTTGAGGACGCTCTTAAACGTTTCCCGACAGGAACGTATGCGGTTTGGTATCCGGTATTAAATCGACAAGAATCACGACAATTACCTGAGAAGCTAAAACGTCTCCCGAGCAAAGATTGGTTGAATGTAACTTTGTCGATCAGTGGTCCGACGCCGGATGGATTTGGTTTGTGTAGCAGTGGTATGTTTATTTTAAATCCACCATGGACGTTGATGGCGACCTTGAAAGAGGTAATGCCGTATCTCGTCGCCGCACTCGGAACAGATAAAGATGCGAACTTTATTCTTGAATCTGGTGCACCAGTGACTGGTGCAGGCACTAATTTAAGACCTAAACGTGTATAAATAGTTTTGTTTATTTGCATCATTAATATCAGATGCACAACATAAGGGCCAAACGTAATCAATATCGTTTGGCCCTTATTTTTTACCTTTATTTTGTTCGTGTGTGACAAATAAGAGAACTTTCTTTAATGTTTTTTGCGCAACGCAGCAGATTGAAGATCCTTGAATTACCTACGAATTGTTAGTTAATAGTTGAAATTTGCAGTGTAAATGATGCGTCGCGGTAGAAATAGTGATTGACGAATTAGAACGGTCGTACAAAAATCGACTAACTACTCTAATTTAGCGGTTGGGTTGGCTATAGAGCAACACAAGTAAATCATTTCTTCAAGTAAATATTTAAGGAGCGCACATGTCAGGTTATGCAATGAGTCCGGTGTTAGGTCAGATGATGAACAAACCTATGCTGATCTCCAGCATTATTGAACATGCAGATCGCTATTTTGGCAAAAATGAAATTGTATCTCGTCGTGTTGAAGGTGATATACATCGGTATAACTATTCAGAATGTCATCGACGCGCAAAACGTTTAGCGAATGCATTAAAAAAATTAGAAATCAAGCTGGGCGACAGAATTGCAACGCTTGCTTGGAACGGCTATCGCCACTTGGAAATATATTATGCTGTCTCAGGTTCTGGCGCCGTGCTGCATACAGTCAATCCTCGTCTACATCCAGAGCAGATTGAGTACATTGTCAATCACGCTGACGATCAATATCTGTTCTTTGATATCACCTTCTTGCCCATCATTCAGGCGATTGCTCCTCATTGTCCGAACGTCAAGGCGTTTATTATGATGTGTGACCATGATCGTTTGCCATCTGACAGTGGTATAAAGAATCTTTGGTGCTATGAAGATTTAATTGCAGAGAATTCTGACGAATTTGTCTGGCCTGAGTTTGACGAGAACGCCGCTTCCAGTTTGTGCTACACCTCCGGCACAACAGGTCATCCTAAAGGTGCGCTGTATTCTCATCGTTCAACGATCTTGCATTCTTATGCTTCTGCATTGCCTGATGGTCTGAATGTTTCTGCTCGTGATTCTATCTTGCCGGTTGTGCCAATGTTTCATGTGAACGCATGGGGGTTGCCATATTCTGCTCCATTGACCGGCGCGAAATTAGTTTTTCCTGGTCCTCATCTTGATGGTAAGTCACTCTATGAATTGTTTGAGCAAGAAAAGGTGACATTCTCCGCAGGTGTTCCAACGGTCTGGTTGGGTCTACTGACTTATGTGGCACAAAACAATTTGAAATTTTCCAGTTTTAAACGCACTGTGATTGGTGGTTCAGCCTGTCCACCAGCAATGATGCGTACCCTGCGCCGGACCTACGGCGTTGAAGTCGTCCATGCGTGGGGCATGACAGAAATGTCGCCGCTAGGTACCGCTAGTACGCTGCTATCTCGGCACAGTGACCTGAGTGAAGATGAGAAAGAAGTAATCCTGGCAAAGCAGGGCCATGTACTTTACGGCGTCGACATGAAAATTGTCGATGATGCTGGCAATGAGTTGCCATGGGATGGGAAGACTTATGGTAATTTGTTAGTGAAGGGGCCATGGATCATTGCCTCGTATTACAAAGCTGAAGGTGGTGATGTGCTTCAAGATGGCTGGTTCCCAACTGGTGACGTTGCGACGATTGATACTGATGGGTATATGCAGATTACTGACCGCAGCAAGGATGTGATTAAGTCCGGCGGCGAGTGGATCGGTTCGATAGATCTTGAAAATGTAGCCGTATCCCACCCAGCCGTATTACAAGCAGCTTGTATTGGTGTATTCCATCCTAAATGGGATGAGCGTCCACTGTTGTTAGTCGTCAAAAAGCCAGGTGCTGAGGTGTCAAAAGAGGAGCTTCTTGCGTATTTTGAGGGTAGAGTTGCCAAATGGTGGACGCCTGATGACATCGTCTTTATCGAGGCGTTGCCGGTTGGTGCCACTGGAAAAATTTTAAAAAATAAATTAAGAGATCAGTTTAAAGATCATCAGTTACCAACGGCATAAGCAGTTTCGTTGCACATGTAATGAGAGCGGCCCCAGTCAGACACGTTTTTTCTGGCGCCATTTTTTCAGACATTCAATGCGAAGGACCAGTCAGAAATTCAAAAAAAAAGTTATTCCAACAGGTCAGCATCATTTTAGGTTTCAAGTAGTTCGGTAGGGTAAGTACAGATTTCCACAAAAAAATAATTGGAGAGAGACAAATGAAATTCCCACTACGTGCATCCGTCGTTGCAGTCGCCTTTACTATCGTTGCTCCGCTTGCTGGGGCAGAGACTATCAAAATTGCTTACATTGATCCTTTATCTGGTCCATTTGCGCCAGTTGGACAAAATATTCTGAACTCGTTTCAATTCATCGCAGCCAAAGCCAACGCCGAGAAATGGGCAGGCAACAATACCTTTGAAGTCGATGGGTTTGATAATAAAGGCAGCCCTCAGGAGTCACTGAATGTCTTGAAAGCAGTTATTGATAAGGGGTACCGTTATATTACACAAGGCAATGGTTCAGGGGTGGGGCTTGCATTATTGGATGCGGTCAATAAATACAATGAGCGCAATCCTGGAAAAGAAATCGTATTTTTGAATCATGCTGCAGTCGATCCAGATATGACCAATAGCAAGTGTAGCTTCTGGCACTTCAGGTTTGATGCCAATTCAGACATGAAGATGGAAGCACTGACCAGCTATCTTGCAAACGATAAAAATATCAAAAAAGTCTACATCATTGGTCAAAATTACTCATTTGGTCACCAGGTCACAAGAGCAGCTAAAGAATATCTTGGCAGAAAGCGGCCTGATATTCAGATCGTCGGGGATGACTTGCATCCGATTGGCCAGGTAAAAGATTTTTCTCCGTATATAGCAAAGATTAAGGCGTCTGGCGCAGATACTGTTATCACCGGTAACTGGGGCGCTGATTTAGCTTTGCTCATCAAGGCAGCTAAAGATGCAGATCTGAAGGCGAACTTCTTCACCTATTACGGATCAACGACTGGTGTACCAACAGCCATGGGCGCTGCGGGTATGGATAAAGTGAAATACGTCGCCTATTGGAATACCAATAACGAAGGGTTTGTTGGTAAAGATATCGTTCAGGGATTTAAGACCAAGTACAAGGACGATTATTATTCCATGGCAACTTATTCCATTTTGACTGCGATGGCACAGGCGGTAAAGCAAACGAAATCAGTGGATCCGGTCAAAGTTGCTTTTGCACTCGAAGGTGCTAACTTTAAGAGCCTCAATGGTGACGTGAGCATGCGTAAAATGGATCACCAGTTGCAGCAACCGCTATACATCGCTACCTGGGTTAAAACAAATGGTAAAGATGTGTTGTTTGATCAGGAAAATACGGGCTTGGGTTGGAGAACGGACGTGAAGATTGATTCTTACGTTGCATCTCAACCTTCGTCTTGCCAAATGAAGAGACCTGGATAATTTTTCAAAGAGTGGCTCTGATCGGTTCAGATGCTGCTCTTTTTTATTTTTAAAATTAGTACGGTCGTGCATTTGTTTTCTTCATAGGGCGTTTGCGAAAGTTTTGTTTCTAGTAAGTCTATTTTCGGCAGCATGAACATAAAGTGTAGCGTGCACATTGCCAGGAAACTGACGCAAATGTCCTGACAAAAAAGGAATATTCATTTTGGAATTTACACTGATTACCTTGCTCAATGGTGTGAGCTATGGTTTGTTATTATTCATGCTCTCTTCTGGTCTGACGCTGATCTTTAGCATGATGGGTGTGCTTAACTTTGCGCATGCCAGTTTTTATATGATCGGTGCCTACTTTGCAGCCATGCTGAGTGCTCATTTCGGATTTTGGACTGCGCTCGTTGCGGCACCCTTGCTGGTTGGTGTCCTTGGAGCGTTAGTGGAGCGCTATGGACTCAGGACCGTTCATAAATATGGGCATATTCCCGAACTGCTATTTACCTTTGGACTTTCGTATGTGATTGTTGAAGTTGTCCAGTTGATTTGGGGCAGGGCAAGCATTCCTTATCCAATTCCCGCGAGTCTCGATGGGCCCCTATTCACGCTCTACACCACGACATTCCCCATCTATCGCGGATTTATTATGTTGGTGGCAGTAGCAATGCTGATTTCAATCTACCTCTTGCTGACCAAAACAAGAATAGGACTGATTATTCAGGCAGCACTGACTCACCCAGATGCTGTAGAAGCACTGGGTCACAATGTCCCACGGGTCTTTATGCTTGTGTTTGGTGGTGGTTGTGCGTTAGCCGGCCTTGCTGGTGTCGTAGGCGGCAATGCCTTTGTGACGGAACCCGGCATGGCGGCAACACTAGGAAGCATTATCTTTGTTGTGGTCGTTGTTGGCGGGATGGGTTCGCTAGCAGGCGCATTTGTGGCTTCGCTGCTGATTGGCATTTTGCAGACGTTTGCAGTTGCGTTGGACTATTCTTTATCGACTGTTTTACAGATGGTTGGTGTTGTAATGAATGTCAGTTCTCCGCTTTACGCGTTGTTTAGTTTAACTATTTCACAAATTGCCCCCGTGATGCCGTATTTCTTGCTGGTATTGATTCTGATATTCAGACCGCGTGGCTTGTTAGGAACGAGGGAGGGATAAGGAATGAAAACCAATCAAATTGTAAACCGATCATCTGCGAGCAGATGGGTAACTTGGTCAGCGTTTGCTGTTTTGCTGATCATTGCTCCAAAAATTTTTCATCAGGGCGCGTCCTTATCCTTGCTATCGCAGATAGGCACATTGATGATTTTTGGGCTGTCGTTCAATATGCTGCTAGGACAGGGAGGGATGCTTTCTTTTGGCCATGCAGTATATTCAGGCTTAGGTGCATTTTTTGCCATTCATGCGATGAACCTCGCTGCTGATGGAAGCTTTTCTATTCCAGTAACCCTGATTCCACTGGTTGGCGGAATAGCAGGTATGTTTTTTGGCGTTCTTTTTGGTTATGTGACGACAAAAAAATCCGGCACCACTTTTTCCATGATTACGCTTGGTATGGTTGAGTTGGTGTTTGCATCATCGTTGATGTTCCCTAAATTCTTTGGGGGTGAGGGTGGTATTTCGACTAATCGTGTTATCGGTAAGGCATTCTTTGGGATTACCTATGGGCCGCAGATAGAAGTCTATTATCTGATTGCATTCTGGTTGTTCATTTGCACCATTGCGATGTTTGCTTTTACGCATACGCCACTGGGTCGGATGATTAATGCGGTCAGAGATAATCCTGAACGGGCAGAGTTTATTGGTTACGACACCCAATGGGTACGCTATCTGACGCTAATTTTGTCGGCATTTTTCGCTGGTATCGCTGGTGGATTATCGGCGATCAATTTTGAAATCGTTACGGCTGAAAATGTCAGTGCGATACGTTCCGGTGCGGTTCTGCTCTTTAGTTTTATTGGCGGTATTGGGTACTTTTTTGGCCCGTTGATCGGCGCAGTCGTTGGCGTATTTCTGACCGTGATGTTGTCGGACTTTACTAAAGCGTGGCAATTATATCTGGGGATATTTTTTATTCTGATCGTGATGTATGCGCCAGGTGGATTAGCAGGTATTTGGGTGGCTAACTATCGTATGGTTAAGTTTGGAAAGCTGCGCCAGATTTGGCCTTCGCTCTGGAAAATGATTTTATCTGGTTTGCTCATTTTTTCAGGATTGGTGTTATCGATTGAAATGCTTTATCGACGCTCTCTCGGTTTGGATCAAGGGCCAGAGGTCACTCTCTTTGGTATAGCGTTTAATTGTCTGGCCAATAGTTCGTGGCTCATTGCGGGCGCACTTTGCCTTGCAGGAATTGGAATTTTTTCTGTGTCTAGGGCTGCTTTTACGTCTGTATGGAACAGCGCAGTCTCTGAGATCGAGTCAGCCATTTTAAAGGGATACGAATGAGTCAGTTTTCGCTTGAATTAAAAGATGTCCGTAAAAGCTTCGGTTCAGCAGAGATTATTCGTGGCGCGAATTTGCAAGTAACAAAAGGTGAGCGAGTCGCCATCATCGGTCCAAATGGCGCTGGTAAATCTACGTTGTTTAATTTGATTTCTGGCCGATTTGGCATTAGTTCCGGAGATATTTTACTTAATGATGCGAGTATTAGAGGGCTGCAACCCTATGAAATTAATCGTCGGGGGTTGTCTCGTAGCTTCCAGATTACGAATATCTTTCACCGTCTTAGTGTCTACGAAAACCTGCGTTGTGCAGTCTTATGGTCGCTTGGCTACCAATATTCTTTCTGGCATCGACTCAATGGTCTTAAGGATGTGCACGAAAGAGCCTTGGCAATTATGGAAGAGATCGGGCTCTACGCACGGAGGGATGTAACTGCTGGTTTGCTCACTTATGCCGAACAGCGTGCGCTGGAAATCGGTATTACGGTAGCAGGTGGCGCCGAAGTAATTTTGTTAGACGAACCTACTGCGGGGATGAGTCGCTCAGAGTCTGACGCAGCGGTTGAGTTGATTCGGAAAATGACGGTCAACAAGACCTTACTAATGGTGGAACATGATATGAGTGTGGTGTTTGGATTGGCAGATAAAATCGCCGTTGTGGTGTACGGAGAGGTGATCGCTTGTGATACTCCTCAGAATATTCGTCACAACCAAGCGGTAAAAGATGCCTATCTCGGTGGGCATGCACCGGTGGAGAATGCAGCATGACTATCCTTCTCGATGTCCAGGATTTGCATGCCTTTTATGGTAAGAGTCATGTTTTGCATGGCGTCAACCTGCAAGTACATGATAAAGAAATTGTCAGTTTGCTGGGGCGCAACGGTGTTGGTCGCTCTACGACCGTTAAGGCGATCATGGGGCAGGTGCAGACACAAGGTTCAATCCGATTTAAGTCTGAACAGATCGCCGGCTTGAAAGCTTATCAAGTGGCGTATAAAGGGATTGGTTATGTTCCAGAGAATCGCGATATCTTCCCGACGCTAACTGTTGAGCAAAATCTGCTCTTAGGGGAAAAGTCTGGGCGCGACAAGTCTTTGCCTTCACGTTGGTCAATTGATGATATGTATCAGATGTTTCCACGCCTGAGAGAACGTCGCAATACCATGGCTGGTGTGATGTCGGGCGGCGAGCAGCAGATGCTAACCCTGTGCCGAACGCTGATGGGCGACCCTGATCTGATCATGATTGATGAGCCGACAGAAGGTTTGGCGCCAATGATCGTGCAATTGGTGGCGGATTATTTGGAAGAATTACGCCGGAGGGGTATTTCCGTGCTGTTGGTAGAGCAAAAACTGGCGATTGCTTTGCAAATCTCGCAGCGGGTCTACGTGATGGGGCATGGCAGCATTGTTTTTGAAGGCACACCAGAGGAATTGATGGCCAATACTAAAATACGGCAGGAATGGCTGGAGGTATAGTCCATTTTTTGTCTAAGGAGAACGTCGTAAGGCTAATTCAGCTTGCGATGTTTATCAATGGCAAAGCTACATGGTGATCGCTTTCAGCGACATTGTTGGGTAAGTTTTCATTATTTACCCACTTTTTTCAAATAAAATAATACGATCGTACTATTTTTAGGTTATAGTAAAACTTGATGTGGAAACTCCACCTCGTCGTGATTGCTATGACAATACGCAGCTACACACAATGCAACGTAATGATCTGACACCGATCAGTGAATAAACTAACTAAGTAGTTCAATCGTAATCAAACCTTAGGAAGAGACATGAGCGCAGAATACAAAGCAGAGGGTAATATAGCTTTCATTACCCTAAATAATCCACCGGTCAATGGATTAGGTTTTGCCACCAGACATGCCATTGTTGAAGGCATGAAGCTGGCGTTAAACGACAGTGCCATTACCGCTATTATCATTACTGGTGCAGGGAAAGCTTTCTCTGGTGGTGCTGATATTAAAGAATTTAACTCACCGAAAGCCTTCGCTGAGCCTAGCTTACATACTGTGATCAATGTCATTGAGTCCTCAGAAAAGCCGGTGATCGCTGCGATTCATAGCGTTTGCATGGGCGGTGGACTTGAGTTGGCGCTTGGCTGTCACTACCGCGTTGCGAGCGCTGGAGCGCAAATCGCATTGCCAGAAGTTAAATTGGGTATTTTGCCTGGCGCTGGCGGTACCCAGCGCTTACCTCGAGTCGTTGGCCTCGAGTTGGCGCTCAATATGATCGTATCAGGAACGCCAATTGCGTCCGAGAAACTGGCAAAGACAGCCTTGTTTAACGAGATCGCTGAAGGTGATTTGATGCAAGCGGCGACAGCTTTTGCAAATAAAGTAGCTAGCGTACGTCCATTACCAAAAGTGCGTGACATCAAGATTGATTATCCGAACTACGAAGCCTTTTTGCAATTCTCACGTAACACAGTACGCGCTATGTCTGGACCGTTCCCAGCGCCGTTAAAATGCGTTGAGGCTGTTGCCGCTTCGGTGACGAAGAAATTCGATGACGGCATGAAAATTGAGCGCGAGTTGTTCCTTGAGCTGGTTCAGTCAACCGAATCCAAAGCACTGCGTCACGCTTTTTTTGGTGAGCGTGCAGCAAGCAAATTACCGGATGTACCTGACGATACGCCAGTACGCCCAGTCAAGTTAGTTGCTGTGATCGGTGCTGGTACGATGGGCGGCGGAATTGCGATGAACTTTGCTAATGCGGGTATCCCTGTCAAAATTCTGGAAATGAAACAGGAAGCGTTAGACAAAGGTCTGGCGACAATTCGTAAAAATTACGAAAATACCTTCAAAAAAGGCAAACTGACGCAAGAAAAATTTGAGCAGCGCGTGTCGTTAATCACTGGCACATTGTCTTATGAAGAAATCGGACAGGCAGATTTAGTTATTGAGGCTGTATTTGAAGACATGGGTGTGAAGGAGCAAGTTTTCAAAAAGCTTGATGAAGTCATGAAGCCTGGTGCAATTCTAGCCTCCAATACATCTACCTTAGACGTTGATCAAATTGCAGACTTCACAAAACGTCCACAAGATGTCGTCGGAACACATTTCTTTAGTCCAGCTAATGTGATGAAGCTGTTAGAGATCGTACGTGGCAAAAAGACGGCGAACGATGTTCTCGCAACAGTGTTGGGTATTTCCAAGAAGATCAAAAAGACAGGTGTTGTCTCTGGTGTTTGCGACGGCTTCATTGGTAATCGCATGATTGAACAGTACAGTCGTCAGGCTGGTTTCTTGTTGGAAGAAGGTTGCACTCCTGAGCAAGTCGATAAAGCTGTTGAAAAACTTGGCTTTGCGATGGGACCATTCCGTATGGGTGATTTGGCAGGGAATGATATTGGCTGGTATATCCGTAAACGTCGTTACGTAGAAAAACCACATATTACCTACTCCAAAACTGCAGATCTGTTGTGCGAGTTGGGGCGTTTCGGTCAAAAAACAGGCGCTGGCTGGTATGACTATAAACCAGGCGATCGCAAAGCATATCCATCAGCTATCGTCAATGACATGATCGTTAAGCATTCTGCCGATCTGGGTATTGAACGCCGAAAAATTTCTGACCAGGAAATTGTCGAGCGCCTCATCTATGCGTTGGTGAATGAAGCTGCTTATATTCTAGAAGAAGGCATTGCAACTCGTGCATCAGATATCGATATGGTTTATCTGACGGGCTACGGTTTTCCACTTCATACAGGTGGTCCAATGTTCTATGCGGACACTGTTGGCTTGCCTAACGTGGTCATGGCAATGGCTAAATATGCCAAGGGTCGTCATGGAGATGCGTGGAAGCCTGCGCCACTCCTGGCAAAATTGGCAGAAGAAGGAAAAACCTTCAACTGATTCACCCAAGCATTTCACCGTTCGTTTTAACGCAGCTCAGTCTCTGAGCTGCGTTTTTTATTTCAGCCGTGTTTCCGCACGTGATCGTAGACCTCAGCATTATTGAAAGGAATGTAGGCAGGTAGCAGCACGTCATTATCTCTCACCGAACTTGGTTGCTTTTGCCTGACGGCGTACCGTGGTTCTGCTAAACTCGTTGGCATTTTTATAGTCGGATGTTTTATGTTAATTGACCAGTATATTTCTCTGAGTGGCGTTGAGCTTGTTGATTTGCCAAGCAATTTTTTTTCAGTGATTGAAGATTATCAGCGTGAACTTTCTACGATGAATGATAATTCTCATGCTGAGATTAAATGGCAATATCAAGTGCCAGAGTTGGGTGAAGGCGGATCTTGCTCGTTGTTTGATCAACTATCAGAACAACCCTATGATTTAACGGCGATATTGGGTGGGATGTCCGAATTCAACGCCAAGCTTCTGAAGCAGGTTACTGCGATTGTTGATTTTTACCAAAAATCCAGCGGTAGCCAATGGTTTGGTGTGTACCAGAAGCGTATTAACCAAGCGGGTGACACAGTCCTCGTTAAGTTGGCTTATTACGGTGCACCATCTCGCGCAGAGTTTCCTTTGACGCAAGCGTTTGCTGCGATGAGCAATAACAGCACTGTTGGCCTATCCGGTAAGGCGCGGATTATTAATGATGTTGGCCTCTATTTGTCTGCTGGTGGGGAATATTACACCTGTGATCCTAAAGTGCAATCGGAAGCCTGTTTGCCGTTATTTTCTGATGATGGCGAGCTAGTTGGTATTGTCGACTCAGAAGCTTTCGCAAAAAATGTCTTTATTGGAAATGAGTTGGCGTTACTGCTGTCAGTTGCCGTAAAGTTAGGCTCTGTTCTTCGTTAAATTTCACATTATGTCGCGCTAATATGTGCCATTGCTGATTGGGTGTAAATGGAAAATTCAGAAGATGTCGATCGCCATCTACTGGTGATGTATTTAATTAAATGGCTGCCTCTCGCTGCGATTGTTGCATTACTCGCGGGTACAGCATCTGCATTTTTTTTATTTGCACTTGAATGGGTAACGACAACACGTATCGCGCATCAAGAATTGATTTTACTGCTTCCGCTGGCTGGTTTTTTTGTCGGATGGCTATATCTCCGTTTTGGTGCGCGTGTCGAGGCAGGAAATAATTTGCTAATCGACGAAATTCATGACCCTCAAAAGGTCATTCCGTTGCGCATGGCGCCTTTGGTGCTGGCAGGAACCCTTATTTCACACCTTTTCGGCGCCTCCGTTGGACGTGAAGGAACAGCGGTCCAAATGGGCGGGGCTTTAGCGGATCAACTTACCCATCTCTTTAAATTAAAACGACAAGACCGACGAATTTTATTAATGGCAGGCATCAGTGCTGGTTTCGCTTCGGTATTTGGCACTCCTTTGGCAGGGGCAATCTTTGGGCTTGAGGTTTTGTCCGTTGGGCGTTTACGCTTTGATTCGCTTCTGCCGTGTCTTGTGGCGGCGATTGTTGCAGACAGGGTGGGGCTGTTACTAGGTGTTCACCATACCACTTATCATATTGGTGTGATTCCTGCATTTTCGTTTTCGATTTTTCTGGTAATTATTCTGGCTGGGGCAGTTTTCGGTCTCGCTGGCCGCGTATTTGCTGGCGCTACGCACCGCTTGAGTGCGTGGATGAAGGTCAAAGTACGCTACGCACCATTCCGACCACTTTTGGGTGGGGTAGTAATTGCGGCCGCAGTTTATGCGTTAGGGGCTGAGCGCTACATTGGCCTTGGAATTCCGGGGATTGTTGAGGCGTTCTTGCATCCAGTGCAAAGTGATGATTTTGTTTGGAAGGCCATATTTACTATTGCGTCTCTGGGTTCGGGTTTTAAGGGAGGGGAGGTGACGCCTCTTTTTTATATCGGCGCAACTTTAGGTAATGCCTTAGCAGCGATGTTGAATTTACCTTTTGCATTTCTTGCTGGATTAGGATTTGTCGCCGTGTTTGCAGGTGCGGCAAATACCCCAATCGCCTCGACTTTTATGGCAATAGAGCTTTTTGGTGCTGATGTAGCGGTGTTTGCTGCGGTGGCCTGTGTCATGAGTTATCTATTCTCTGGCGATACGGGTATCTATCGGGCGCAACGAAAAAAGACGGGTAAACATCGCTTTTTTAATGAGCAAGAAAAAAGTTAGCACTATCAATAGGATGCTTTCAATGGTGGTTTTAACTAAAAGTATATTTTTATTATCCCTATTGCATTAATGTTGACCATGCGAGAGCGATCTAAATTTACTTAGTTGCCTTTGGGCGTCAAAGTTTTAGCTGGATGCGATGTTATAATGTAAGGTTAATTCATATCATTATCGCAAAAGGTTTTCTGTGCTATCAACCGCTAACATCACGATGCAGTTCGGCCCTAAGCCGCTGTTTGAGAATATTTCCGTCAAATTTGGCGAAGGCAACCGCTATGGCCTGATCGGTGCCAATGGTTGTGGTAAATCCACTTTTATGAAAATCCTGGGTGGCGATCTTGACCAGTCCTCAGGTACAGTCATGCTGGACCAGAACGAGCGTCTGGGTAAGTTGCGTCAGGATCAGTTTGCGTTCGAAGATATGCGTGTCTTGGACGTTGTTATGATGGGGCACACTGAAATGTGGGCGGCAATGGCTGAGCGTGATGCGATCTACGCAAATCCAGAGGCGACGGACGACGATTATATGAAGGCCGCCGATCTTGAGGCTAAATTTGCTGAATACGATGGCTATACTGCTGAGGCGCGCGCGGGTGAGTTGTTGCTGGGCGTGGGCATTCCTACCGAGCAGCATCAAGGCACAATGAGCGCAGTGGCACCTGGCTGGAAACTGCGGGTATTGCTGGCGCAGGCACTGTTCTCTAACCCAGACATTTTATTGCTCGACGAACCGACCAATAACCTTGACATTAATACTATTCGTTGGCTGGAAGATGTGCTTAATCAGCGTAATTCCACAATGATTATTATTTCCCATGATCGCCATTTCCTCAATCAGGTTTGCACGCATATGGCTGATATGGATTACGGTACGCTAAAAATCTACCCAGGCAATTATGATGATTATATGCTCGCGTCGTCGCAAGCTCGTGCGCAGCAATTAGCAAATAATGCTAAAGCGAAAGAGAAAGTCGCTGAATTACAAGATTTTGTTCGTCGCTTCTCAGCGAATAAATCAAAAGCGCGTCAGGCGACATCTCGTGCTAAGCAAATTGAAAAAATTAAGATCGAAGATTTTAAGCCGTCTAGCCGCCAGAATCCATTTGTTCGTTTCGATGGTGAAAAGAAATTACACCGCCTTGCTGTCGAAGTTCAGGGTATCTCCAAGTCCTACGATCGCACTCTATTCAAGAACGTTGAATTGATGGTTGAGGCGGGAGAGCGCATTGCGATCATTGGTTCTAACGGTATCGGCAAAACAACCCTGTTGCGCTGCATTGGCGGTGCGGACATCGCTGGCTTGAGTGCTGATAAAGGCAATGTGAAATGGGCGGAGAACGCGAACGCCGGTTACATGCCGCAGGATCCTACTGAGGAGTTTGCCGTCGATAAGAATTTGACGGACTGGATTGGTCAATGGACCCAAGAGGGTGATGATGATCAAGCCGTGCGCTCGATTCTTGGCCGTTTGCTATTTGGCGGTGATGACGTCAAGAAATCAGTTAAAGTTCTGTCGGGTGGTGAGAAGGGGCGGATGATGTACGGCAAGTTGATGCTAGGCCGCCATAACGTGTTGTTGCTTGACGAGCCAACAAATCACATGGATATGGAATCAATTGAGTCCTTGAATATCGCGTTAGAGAAATACGCTGGTACGCTCGTATTTGTTTCACATGACCGCGAGTTTGTTTCGTCTTTGGCAAATCGTATTCTGGAAATCAAAGAAAATGAAATTATTGATTTCCGTGGTAGCTACGAAGAATACCTGACTAGCCAAGGCATTGAATAATAACTGTCTTGAAAACGATAAAACCCGGAGAGATCCGGGTTTTATTTTGTCAACAATGCCTATTCGTCATCCAATGTCGTAATTCTTGTTAAACTATCGTATCGTGCTTTGTCACTTTCGTAAAATAAGAGATCAAGTTTGTCTCTTAAGCCTCGAGCAATTTCCCGACCTTTTGACTTTAAAACTGCTTCGAGATATGGTTGCCTTAGTGCTTTCAGATCGTCAATATTCTTCGTCCGTTCTACTTTTAGTTGTAAAGTAAAACCCCTCAAACCGAGGTTGCTCTTGATTGTTTCATTGTAGAAATGATAGAGCAGTTGAAACTGCTCCGTCCGCAACTTCTCAATTTCCTCTTCAGCGAGATCTAAGTTGTTTAATGGATTGCCTATGTCGATATCTGGCGCCACAGTCAACATCTCATTGTCAGTCGTTGCTTTTTTTGGGGGGGCTTCAGGGGGCGTAACAGCAGTAATTAATTCCAGATTAATCAGCTCTCTGAAATTTGTTTCATTCAGGCCAATCGAAGCAAGCTTGTTAAGTAGCTGTATTGCATTTTGCTTTCCGTCCACCATTACTAATAAGGTGCGAAGCCTATTGGCAAGCTGATGCTTTCTGGTTGCTATCTCTTCGCGTCCCTTTTCTGTTTTGTCGTAAACGTAGCTAAGCATGTTCTATGGCGACCTTGAGTGTTGTCTATAAGCCAGAATTGCATTCCGGTAATCGGACAAAAGCATACAACAGCTTAGAGAGACAGGCTATAGGTTAATTAATATTAAATCCTCACTTTGCAGATCGATAAGTCATGATCTGTGAATGAAGTGAATTGGCTTTACATCTATCTGGCGATTATTAACTGTTTGTGCGTCGCAACTATTGCAAGAGGATGAGCAGGAAGAAGCACATTTTTTAACTGTGCTCTCAAAGTATTTTGCTAATTGCGGATGTGTTGCTAATAGTTGTAGCCTGATTTTTTCTTTTAGTTTATTGGGCATCCACTTTAAAACTAAATATATTGCTGCGAAGATTAAAATCGATATGGTTATCGCTGTTTGCATTTTCATGCTCCTGTGAAAAATCTTGCGACCTGGTATGTGATCAGTGATGCTACATAGGCTAATCCAAATAGGTAACCTGCCATCAATACCGGATAACGCATTGTGTTTGTCTCACGTTTAACAACGCTGAGCGTGGCGATGCATTGTGGCGCGAACACGTACCAGGCAAGTAACGAAAGGGCTGTTGGTAGGCTCCATGAATGCGAGATGAGCGGCTCAAGAGAGTGACTCAATTCTTCTCCAGTCTGAGATAAGGCATAGACCGTTCCTAATGCAGCTACAGCGACTTCTCGAGCGGCCAATCCAGGGACAAGTGCAATACAAATCTGCCAGTTAAAGCCGATTGGTGCAAATAAATACTCGAGTAACCGTCCAAGATAGCCAGCAAAACTATAGTAAATTGCTGGTTGTGTTGCATTTTCCGGTGCGCCGGGTACGCTACTTAAAAACCATAACAACACCATAAGCGACAAAATAATAGTGCCCACACGTGTCACAAAAATTTTTATCCGTTCCCATAAACCTAATAGCAAATTACGAGAATTCGGCCAGCGGTAGTCTGGCAATTCGAGCATTAATGGATGCTGTTCTGCTTTTCCCCATAACCGTTTGAACACAAGTGCGACGAGCATGGCAGAGATGATTCCGGCTATATACAAAATAAATAGCACTAGTCCTTGTAAGCTCATAACGCCTAAAACAGTGCGTTCTGGGATGAACGCCGCAATGATCAGCGCATACACAGGTAAACGCGCAGAGCAGGTCATGAGTGGCGCGATCATGATTGTCACCAATCGGTCGCGTGGATTTTGAATTGTCCGTGTCGCCATGATCCCAGGAATGGCACAAGCGAAGCTGGACAACAACGGAATAAATGCGCGACCTGATAAGCCAACTTTACCCATAATGCGATCAAGTAAAAAAGCAGCGCGCGGCAGGTAACCTGAGTCTTCCATGACTAAAATGAAGAAGAACAAAATCACAATTTGCGGTAAGAACACCAGAACGCTACCTGCTCCCCCAATGACTCCTTTGACCAGTAAGCCTTGTAACATCCCTGGGGACATTGATGATTCCAGTTTTCCGCCGATACTATCCATGGCGTCTTTAATGAAATCCATTGGCGGTTGTGCCCAGGTAAAGACTGCTTGGAACACTAAAAACATGAGCACTGCAAATATTACTGGACCAAGTAAAGGGTGTAGGAGATAGTTATCGATCCTGAAACTGAATGGCAATGGCTGAGCGCCGCCCTCCGCCGGCGTTTTGACGCAAGCTTTGAGAATCGCATTGACACTTGCTTGAATGTCTTCCGGTGTATGTTGATCTAATTCAATAACGCGAGAGGGCAAATTTTCTGGCAAATTCAGCGCCAAAATTTCCATTTCTTCGAGAAGTTTATCCACGCCCTTGGCGTCAACGGCGATCGTTTCAATTACCGGAAAACCAAGCTCGGCTTGCAGGGTGTGGATGTCAATAATGATATGGCGTTTTTTTGCCAAATCCATCATATTAACCGCAAGGATGAGAGGTATCTTAAGAGCCTTGAGCTCCAGTGCGAGTCGCAAGCCGCGTTTTAAATTGGTTGCGTCCACAACACATAGCACAGCGTCAGGTCGTGCCTCGTTAGCGCGAACGCCCGTGACGACTTCTTCGGTGATTTTCTCGTCAGGAGTAAGCGCCCTTAGGCTGTAAGTGCCGGGCAAATCAAGTACATTCCATTGTCTGCCATTGGCGGCCGTGAACTTGCCTTCTTTGCGCTCAATCGTTACGCCTGCATAGTTAGCAACTTTTTGCCTTGCGCCGGTAAGGCGGTTGAAGAGAGCGGTTTTGCCGCAATTAGGGTTTCCGACTAATGCAATGCGTGGAGAAAAAAGAGTGTTGACTGTCATTAATGTTGTCCAAGCGTTGTTACGCTGATTAAGGCTGCTTCAAAGTTGCGTAACGCAAACGTCGATTGCCCGATCCGCACGGCAATCGGCTCTCCGCCAAAGTAGCCCTTATGCAATATGGTCAACTCTTCGCCTTGAACAAACCCTAGCTCTTTCAGTCGCCGTGAAATATCTGTCAGGCTGCTGTCATGTTGACTATTTTGCGATGAAACGGCACTGACCACTGCTTTGTCGCCGACTTTCAGTTGATTTAATGTTATTGCGGATGCCTGACAAGTGGATAACTTATCCATGGATAGTGACTTTTAAAATTCCAGTTGAGAAAGAATTGCGAAATTAAGAGGCTTTTGCAATTCTAAATGATAATGAGAATATATATCAATATGACTCAGCATACAATTGATATCGGTCATGAGACTAGTATATTTCCCAGCTGTTGATGGCACGAAATGGGTGGCCCTTCGAACTATCTCGCTTGGATTGTTTGTTGAGGTGCTTGTGGCGGTGGCGTGGTGCTGTCGTCGATTTTGTCGGTTGTAGTGCTTCGAGATTCTTGATTTTGAAGAATACTCGCGAGTAGATATAACTTCTCTCGTTCGTCGTTTGCGTCTTTCTCTTGAAGTAAGGCGAGTTGTTTCGACATACTTTCATGTGCTTGAAGTGAGACGGCGAGTTGAATCTTGGCTTCTTGTAGACTCTGTTGTGCTGCGTGTAATTGAATTGATAGCTCGCTATTCATACGATTAGCTTCTTCGAGCTTAAAAAGTGTTTTTGTATAACTTGTATCGAGATTCGATAATTCATTTAGTTGTACTTGTGCGATCTCTTTCATTTTTGCTTGCGTGGATTCGAGATGGTGAATCTCGGTTTTTAACTGCGCGGCTTCAGTTTGGTTTGTGGCGTTCAAGGTATGAATGTGCCGCAATTCATTTTCAAGCCGCGAAATTTTTGCCTCAAATAAGCGCCTATCGTCATTCCGCTGCTCGGCACTCGCTTCTTGGAAGTGCTCAAATTGAGTGCGTGCCGAGTGAAGTTGGTGATGTAGCGCGTCAAGTTGTTTTTCATTATCTGCTAATCGATTTTTCATGCCTTGGTTGTCACTCTCGGCTGATGACGCCTTCAGCTTACTTTGATGTAATTGCTGATCAAGCATCTGATTATTCTTTAATTGCTCTGTTACTTGTTTCTGTAGTAACTGCTTCGCCGCTTCAAGTGCGGCAATTTGATCAGATTGGGTGATGAGCTGACTATCTTTGCTGCTTAACTGCTGCTCGCAGTGTATTTGCGTTTCTTTGATGGTGTTTTCCGCCTCAGTCTTGATGAGTTCGTACACCACCCTTATTGCATTGACGACTGATTGCGGGAGACCGGAATCAGATGTTGCCATTTCTTCAGTATGCTCTTCTTTCCATTGCTTAAGCATGGGCGCGATAGTGCTTTTGCTACCGGTGTTGCCGAGGATTATCCGCACGCGATCAACGGTTGGCATTTCCCCAGATTGACGAATTTGTTCTGCAGCTCTCACAACATCAGAGTAAAGAATTCCTGCTCTTGCCATCATTGCCTCAAATAAGATTATTAATTACGTATTACGTAATATTACATTAAAAACTAATTTTAATAAAATTTAAAATTTAATTTTATAACATTCGATAATGTATATTATCGAATGTTATGATGGATGGTCTTTTGGCTACTCGGTTATCCATTACACTTATACTTGTTTGCGTTCTGATCTTCATTGATCAAGGGCGCGGTGAAAATTGAGGCGGCAGAAAAGAAGTCGCTATGTGAGACGCACTTTATTACGTAGAGCTACATGAAATCATTGATAAAAAAACCTGTCATCGACCAGTTGATTAATTTTGAGCAATTAACTACCGATGCCGTGCGACCGAGTTCTTTGGTGGTAGATTCGATTCGGTTACAAAGGGAATTTATTTCTGCTGCCACGTCAGAAAATACCCGCCGCGCATATCGGTCCGCAGTGAGGCATTTTTTGGACTGGGGTGGCAATCTTCCCGCAGATGAATCAATCATCGTGAATTACCTTTTGAGTTTTTCTGATTCGCTCAATCCGAGAACCTTGAGTCTTAAAATAACGGCGCTCTCACAATGGCATCGTCACCAAGGATTCTCGGATCCCTGTGCGGCGCCCCATGTAAGGAAGGTTCTTTTGGGTATCTCACGTTCTCGCGGTCGCCCTGCAGAAAAGGCTGCGGCTCTATTGTTGGAGGATGTGGAAAAAATCGTAACATTCCAGCAGCAAGATATCTCACTCAAGGCTTTACGCGATTGTGCTTTGTTGCAAATCGGTTTCTTTGGCGGTTTTCGGCGGTCTGAGCTAGTCAGTTTGAAGGTGGAGAATCTTGCCTGGCAGAAGGAGGGTCTATTAATTCACTTGCCCAGATCGAAGACGGATCAAACGGGGCGCGGTATCAGTAAGGCGATTCCTTATGGTGGTGGCATTTGTTGCCCTGCCTTAGCGTTAAAAAAATGGCTTAATTCCGCAAAAATCCATAATGGCTCCATATTTAGGAGTGTTAATAGATGGGGTGCTGTGGCTATGGATGGAATTAACGCTGCGAGTGTCAATGCAATTCTCGTACACTGGGCAAGTAGGGTGGGGATCTCACATGTATCGGAAATTAGCAGCCATAGCCTAAGGCGGGGGATGGCGACAAGTGCTTATCGGTCGGGTGCAAGTCTGCGCGACATTAAACGTCAGGGAGGATGGCGTTTCGATGGGACGGTTCAGGGTTACATTGATGATGCAGATCGCTTTACTGAGAATGCGTTGACTGGGCTTCTTAAAACCAAAACGACTTGAATCATTCCTAAGGTAGCGCCCTTCTTTGTTGCCATGATTGTGTTTTGAATATGCGACTTGATCTCATGCGTTTTTCTGAAAATGCTTCCTTAATCTACTTACTGAATTGAGTCTTCGACATATTTTTAATATTCACTTGAGAAAGTTGCATTAAGTAAATAAACTTTAAAAGCATTGTAAAATTTTACGCTGCTGATCCCGAACCTATATCTTTTCAAGTTAAGTGAATATAAGCTAACGGCGCTGTAGGTAATTGTCTTTTGGTAAATAAAATAATTATTCGGGATGATGTTTCAGCATTTTAGGCATTGTAGCTATATGAGCCTTCGGAATTTTTAGTTATATAAACAATATTCAGTATTTTGTGGGCAGTGTTAATGCGAAACAGAAATCAGGTTTTACGTCAGGTCGGTTTTTCGATCATGGAGCTGGTAATGGTGATGGCGATCGCGGGTATTCTCGTTGCTATTGTTGTCCCAAGTTTTAAAACGGCGATTCAATCGGCTGCAACCACACGTGAAATTAACGCATTTGTGGGTGATCTTGGCTTTGCCAGAGCGGAAGCAATTAAAGAGGGGGTGCCAATGACGATGTGCGCTTCAACTAACGGAACGACATGTTCGGGGGCCAATAACTGGCAAACTGGATGGATCATTTATCCCAATCCAGGTTTGACCAGCAAGACGATCGTCCCACTTAGAAAGCAAGGCGCGTTCACTTCCACTGATACGTTCAAGGCAGATAACGCTAATACGTTTGCTATTAATTTCTCGATTGAGGGTTTTACGATGTCGTTACTTGCGAATCCGGTGACTTTTATACTGCAAACTGCTCCAGTGACGGCGTCGTTGACGAAATGCGTTGCCATTAATATTGCCGGACGTCATGTCAACCAAAAATCTGGAACGGGGAATTGCCCATGAATAGTCGAAATACGTCTCGTCGGATGGTTAATCAAGGATTTACCTTGTTTGAAGTCTTGGTGGCGATGATCGTTTGTGCCGTTGGCTTGCTCGGGCTTGCCAAAATGGCCGCGTTAGCGGTATCGACAACACAAAATGCAGGTTCTCGTTCGTTGATTGCAGTCCAAATGGAAAGCCTCGCTTCTATGATGCACGCCAACCCCACTTTTTGGCAGCCAGCTAGTTTGCCATCTTCTACGGTGCCGTCTTTTAAAGCGACCGGGACGACGATCACTGACAGCACTGGAACGTACACATCACCTCCTTCTACCGGTTGTGTAGCGCCGACTACTTGTACGCCGGCGCAATTAGCTGCCGTTGATGTGAATAAGTGGGTTGCCGATATGAATAATCAATTTCCAAGCTACACAGCAACAATCACTTGCCCCACTGTTGCCGCAGTACAGATTAATTCAACGACAACAGCTCCTGGTGTAATTGACTGCTCAATTAATGTCACGTGGTCGGAGAAGCAAATTGCCTTGCAAGCGAATGCTGCCGCAGGGTCTGCTGCGCAAATTACGACGCAGTCTTACAGCGTCTACGTAAAACCATGACAATGCAATGATAAGCCCATGAAATACTCATCTCCAACAGCTTCAGTTTGTGATCTTTCCTCCGTAAAACAAAGGAGACAGGGCGGCTTTACACTGGTTGAACTGATGATCGCAATCACGGTCACTTTGATATTGGTTGCTGGTATTGTCGGCATGATTTTTAGTTTGACAAATAGTTTCTCCACGCAGGATGCGCTGACCCAGATCCAGGAAAACGAACGTTTTTCTCTTTCTGTTTTGGACTCTACTATTCGGAATGCGGGCTATTTTCCTGGTGCTGAGACATTTACTAGCCCAAGCGGCGCATCATTTAGTACACCTGCCGGAGGACAATTAAGTGCCTATCCTGCAACGACGGTGAAGAATTCTGACGGCACTGTTTTTTCTGCTGGGCAATTAATTGTTGGCACTACAAATGCCGGTGGCAGTGATACGATTAACGTGAGGGTAGTAGCGCCTGCAGGTGGGACGATTACAAACTGTCAGGGTGACTTAAACACAACGAATGCCGCGATTGTGTGGACAAGTAGTCTTTCGATTAATGCATCCAATCAGTTGGTTTGTACCGTGAGTACCAATGGTGGCGCGCCTGGGACGGCAACAATACTCGCCGATAACGTCTCATTAATGAAGATAGTCTACGGATTGCAGACCCAAGTACCAAATTGCCGTTCACCTCAGCAAGCACCAGCACTTAATGTTGATGCATATATTGACGCTTCTGGGTTGTCGGCCCCTCAAACTCCGCAATCTTGCTGGGCACTTGGCTATGTAACGCCAATTAACTGGATGTATGTGATGTCGGTTCAAGTCACGTTGACATTTGTTAATACGGTTGTGACAAATCCGAGCGCAGCCACGCCAGTGACGCTAACGCCGATTGTCCATACTATTTATATGATGAATGTGACTTGATTGTGAATACTACGCTTATTTTTTCAGAAACCATCTCTAGAATTTCTGTCGGACGGCAATTCTCAAGACATAAAGGAATTGCCCTTGTTACTGCGCTGTTAATCCTTGTCGTGCTAACTCTCATTGGTTTGACGATGTTCCGAGGCTTTGGGTTGCAACAAAAAATTGCAGGCAATACGCGCGAAAAAGAACGCGCATACCAAGCCGCACAAAATGCGCTTGAGTATGGTGAGTGGTGGTTGGTCAACGGAACGCAAGGTACCTCGCGACCTGGCTCTGGTACGACATGTGCAAGTGCGCAATCAACTGCAATTAACGCCCAGTCATCGATGCTTGTGTGCTCAAATGCGTTGGCCACGCCAAGTGACCCAACGTCGTGGCCTGCTATGCTGAGTTATACGCCTCCACCTATGATAGTAAGCGCAGGTGGCGGCTCAACGACAGATGCGTTTAATAACACCGATATCAATTACAACCAAGCGCCGGGGATCTATATTAATTTTCAGAACCGAGTGATTGATTCTCGCGGTAATACGACAAATGTCTACACCGTTACTGCGGTAGGCTTTGGTGGAAGTAAGAATTCTACCTCGGTTGTGCAAAGTGTTTATTCAGTCACGGTTGGTGGCAAAATTACCCCTCTTTCGTCTGACCCAATCAATAATTGATAGGCAGGTAAATATGATGATGTTAAATAAGCAACTAAAATTATGCCTGTTTGGCTTGACAAGCTTAACGGTAGTGAACGGCGTTAGTGCCCAGCAAGTTGTCAGTGATACGTTGACTGGTGCGTCTTCTTCTATGACGTGGCAAACATTTGGCGACACTTGTTTAACTGCGGGTGATGGATCCAAAAGTACTATCCCCGCATGTACATCTAAGAATGTGAATACGGGATTGGCGCATGTAGGAGGTGTTTCTGGTGCTCTGCCTGACCCTGTGGGGCAGGGCGCCCTGCGTCTGACGAATGGTGGTGCTGATACGACGCGTAGTGGGCAAATTATTTCCACTGCACCGTTTGGTACCACGCAAGGTGTGCAAGTGACATTTACGACGGTCACCTATGGTGGTAACGGCTATACGAACGCAAGTAGCCAGAAATCAGGCGCAGATGGTCTCGCGTTTTTTCTGGTTGATGGTAGTTATCTCACAACACCCGCATCTAATATGATCTTGGGGTCGCCGGGTGGTAGTCTTGGTTATAGCTGCTCAAATGGCAATGCGCCATACCAAGGCACAAATGGAGGATACCTAGCAGTAGCGATTGACGAGTTCGGTAACTTTTCAAATAAAAATGATAGCACCTCTACCGGTAATACTTATGCAACACCTGGTGCGATTGTTGTTCGTGGTGCGGGTAGTGTTTATTATCCCTCGTTGAACAAGCTATTGCCTACGTACTACCCCTCAGGATTAAGTGCTTCTCAACAGCAGCAAGCTGTGATTAACACGTGTAAATCGGGATTTTACCAATATTGGAACGGCGGTGGATGGACTCAGTCTACGTATGCGGCACCGGATTATAAGCTCCTCGTCAATCCGCCTACGGTGCTGCCAACAGGCGTCACTATTTACAGTCAGGAAACAACAAGCGTCTCAACTTCAAAACGTGGTTTAGCAACACCGATTACTTATGCGTTAAAAATTACGCAAGACGGCTATTTGACTTTATCTTATAGTTACAATGGTGGTGTTACTACTCCAGTCATTACTAACCAAAATATTCAGGCAAATAATGGCAACGTTCCATCTACACTGTTATTCGGCTTTACGGCAGGTACGGGTGGTGGTTCTAATGTGCATGAAATTACCTGCTTTAAGGCGGCACAGATCCAGAGTGCGGGTGACTCTGCGGGTACAAGTGGCCAGAAGGCGGCAATTGTAACTTCTACCTCCGAAATCTTTTTGGCGTATTACCACGTATTAAACTGGTGGGGTCAATTGACGGCCTCGACGATTACTACAAATGCCGATGGAACTGTAACGATCAATAATCAAACCCCAGTCTGGGATGCCAATTGTGTGCTGACAGGGTGCTCGTCGCCAGCTGTTTCAGCTGAATTATCTACTGCACGAAATATCATTAGCTGGAACCCCGCTGCTAAAGCAGGGATTAAATTCCAATTCGGAAGTTTGAATTCAACGCAGGCGTCGGCAATTGGTGGTTCTGGGTCAGGGGCGGACACAGGCGCAAACCGTGTTTTATATCTGAGAGGAGATAGAACAAATGAAATCACCACAGGTGGTCCTTATCGTGCGCGAACAGGTGTGCTGGGTGATGTGATTAACTCAAGCCCTGTGTATGTCTCAGCGCCCAGCATTCCTACCGTTTTACCGACTAAGGACGCGTTATATAGTAACGCTTTAGCGGGGTACAGCACATACCCCACATTTGCAAATAGTTATGCCTCACGCACTAGTGTGGTTTATGTCGGAGCAAACGATGGCATGGTTCATGGTTTTCGGACGGGAGGCTCGACGGATGATGGTAAAGAAGTGATCGCGTATATGCCCGATGCCATCGTGAATACGATTCATTCTTCTACCCTAGCGCTTGACTATTCTTCGCCAAGCTATGCACATAATTTTTACGTTGATGCGACGCCTGGGGCTGGCAGTTTGTATTACGCAGGCGCATGGCATACGTGGCTGGTTGGCGGGTTGGGGGCAGGCGGCAATACGAATGGAGCGATTGGTGATACGAAGACTTCAGGTAATGGCGTAATTTATGGCTTGGATATTACGGACCCTCGTCAGTTCCTGGAATCGAATGCGGCAAGTCTTGTTATTGGAGAGTGGACCTCGTCGACTATTGCGTGCGTCAATGATGCTAAATGCAACTTGAAGCTTGGGAATCTTTACGGTACGCCAATTGTGCGCTTGTTACATGATGGAAATTGGGCAGTGATTTTTGGAAATGGACGTAATAGTACCAATGGTACAGCGGGTATTTTTATCATGACCATTAATCAAACTACAGGCGCGATCACCTTCAACTTTTACGACACAAAATCTGGAAGCACTAGTAACATCAACTGGATTGATTACGCGACTTCCGCAGACTTGGATAGCGATGGCGTTGTGGATTATGTCTATGCTGGGGATGCTTATGGTCAAATCTGGCGTTTAGATTTAACTAGTAATGATTCTACCAAGTGGGCTATGGGTGCAAAACCGATTTTTACGACCCCAAGTGGGCAGCCAATTACAACGAGGGTGTTAGTGAGTTCTTCGCAGCAATCTAAAGGTTACGCACGTATTATTCTCAATTTTGGAACTGGTGTTCAGTTTCCGCAGACGCTGACGAGTGCAGCAACATATGCAAGTGGCACCCAGGCGCTTTATGGTATTTGGGACTGGGATATGAATGGATGGAACTCGATCAGCGGCTATGATTATGCGACGCTCACAAGCCCACAATCAATCACGACAACTAATCTGCAGCAGCAAACGATCACAACCTATAGTGGAGGTACCGGTGGTGTCTCTGGATATAGAACGGTGACCCAAAATCCAGTTTGCTGGGCGGGATCGACTACTTGTTCAAGTACGACCAATAATCAATTCGGATGGCAGATGTCGTTACCAAATAGTGGGGAGCAAATTATTTATAGCCCGGTTATTCAAAATGGTGGATTGTTTGTCAATACAATGATCCCAGCAGTCAATCAGGTATTGACGTGCTCTACACAACCCGCCTCGGGCTTTACAATGTCACTCGCGCCTGACACGGGTGGCGCGCCAGTGTCATCGTATTTTGCTTCTGCTGCACTTTCTGCTGGTATTACTGCACCTTCAGGTGCGGTGATTGCCGGTTTGGGTTTGAGTGGTACAGGAACTCCATCCTTTGTCACCACTACAGGAAAATCTGGAAGTTCTGGAAGTACTGGTTCAACTGGATCTGTCTCGCAGCAAGCGATGGTTCAGCAAAATACGACTGGTACTGGGAGTGCAACCCTCATTGATCAAGCAGGCTCATCCACCGGTAAGAGATTGACTTGGGTGAAGCTGCGTTGAATTTGATCTTTAATTTGAATGTACTGGAACAGCAATGAAACAAAAAATAAATGTATATCAAAACCAAGGCTTTACACTAATTGAGCTTATCGTAGCCGTTGCCATCGTTGGTATCCTCTCGGCGGTAGCACTTCCTGCATATAACACGTCAATCATGAAAGGCCGACGCGTGGATGCAAAGAATGCCGTTCTCGATCTGGCCGCGCGTGAGGAAAAATATTTCTCGACAAACAACACCTATACCAATGATCTGAGCAAGTTGGGTGTTAGTTCGACGGCGGGAGCGACAACTGTGCCAGTGATGTCAGGAAATAAGAGCTACTACACACTGAGTGTACCTACGCAGACTGCGAGCACTTATACAATCAATGCTGCGCCTAGTGGTGCGCAATCCAGCGACACGTGTGGTACGTATGTTGTCGATTATTTAGGGACACAATCGAACCTTAATGCGACCTCAACAGGATGTTGGTAATTGATTAGGGGTAGCAAGAACCTTGATTGATATCGAAACCGAATTTTTCTGTCATTGATTGGTGGTCAATGCACAGCAATTTTTCGGTAAGGTCAATTAAATGGCAGATGGAAGGGAGGAACTTCCCCAGCCAGTGCCGAAGAATGTGCTGATAAGCCTTCTCCGGCACGTATCAATGGATCAGCATACTCGTAAACATTCGGACATGTCGTCTCTGCCATCAGTGCTTTGGCGATGGTGACTTTCCACGCATCAACACCCGCAGCCTGAAACTGGCACACCAGATACCTAGCACTACCGCCAAAATAATCAACAATTAGACCTGGCAGATGATCCGCCTCACCATTGATGAGGCGTTGAGGCTCAGTTGGAGAGCTATTGTCGATCTGTGGCTTTGCTAGTGCCATCTTAATCCGACGTTTTATCATTGCATGGTCAACTGCTTCCTTTTCATCCAATGTCCACACTCTGGCTCGGATCTGCGACTTTGGACTCCAGGCGGCCCTAGCGAGAAATTGGCCTGAAGATGAGCGAATCATTGCAGTCCCGCCAATCTTGATTCGTTCTTCGAATTTTCCATCGATTCTAGCAATGGCAGAAAGGTAAATCCAGGGCTGTCCAGCCAGAATCGCTTTTTCTTTACCTTGTTTAATTGTAATGATGAGCATTGTCTGTTCCTGTCTGGCCATTGAATTGAAGGTTGCGGAATATACCTTGTTTGGGAGATTATTTGTTTCTTTTTTTCTGGTTTGTAGCGCGAAGATGAGAGAAATGTGTGTGTCTGCTACAATAGCAGCCCAAGTTCTGAATGTGACGGTGTTGTAATTAGCATTACATTAACGAATATCTGTAGGAAATAAGCTTTGGCCTCTTGCTGGAATTTTTTTTCAGATAGGAAAGAAGCCATTTTTGTAGACCTTTGCGCGTTGTGCAATATCAATCACTTTCAATAACCCAATTTTAATTTTATCTATCATTATGCAAATCACACCAAATTCAGTTGTCAGCCTTAACTACGCAATGTTTAATGCCGAAGGTGACGTTATTGATCGGAACCAAGACCCTATCGTTTATTTGCATGGTGGTTACGACAATATCTTGCCAGCGGTAGAAGCAGCTCTTGATGGCAAATCTGTCGGCGATAAAGTCTCGGTAACATTGACACCAGAAGAAGGCTTTGGTGAATTTGATCCACAATTCGTTCGCCAGGAAGACGTAGGATTGTTCCCGCCAGATATCGAAGTAGGGATGATGTTTGAAACACGTGATCCAGAAACGGAAGAAACGATGCAATTCCGCGTAACTGCAATTGATGCTGGTGTTGTGACAGTCGATGGCAATCATCCATTGGCAGGCATGACAATTCGTTTTGATGCAGAAGTATTAGAAATTCGTGAAGCGAGTGACGAAGAGGTCGTCCACGGTCACGTCCATGGCGAGCATGGGCATCAGCATTAATATTGCCATTTTTCGCCTGATCAGTTGGTGGTTACATGGTAGAAGTGAAGCAATCACTTCTATGCCGACGATCAGGTGATGTCAAAAAATATCGCTGTATAACGCTTAATGCATAAAGCTGATATTGATTGTTGAAGTGGTTGTTATTCTTTCAACTCATGCGGTGCTTGCGGCAAATGCGTTAATGCAGCGCAGAATTCCGTTAATTTTTTCAAAGAGTCTATGAAAGATTACTACGTCATTCTGGGTATCGCGCCAAATGCGACCTTAGCCGATATTAAGAAAGCCTTTCGTCAGAAAGCTGCCGAGTTCCATCCAGATCGAAATACATCGGAACTGGCACCGGAAAAGTTTCATGCAGTGAAAGAAGCCTATGACATTTTGTCAGACGATGCGGCTCGCACTGCCTACGACGAAAATCGTCGTAGGAATTTACTAGATTCGCCGTTGGAAACAGCGACAGAGATCTGGAAGCATTATTTATCAGGAGTATTGAAGTGAAATTGTCACGTTTTTTTGAAGACTTGACTTCGGTTTACAATGCCGAAATTGAAGATTTGAAATCTGATTCAGAAGGTAAAAATATCCTCAAGGCCAGATTGCGGGAAAAAGCAGAACAATTGCCGCTGTTATTGCCTATGATGAGTAGTAACCCTGAGATGCTGGCTTCAGCGTTTCATTCGGGATTTATCTTCATGAACCCGTTGGTCATGGAAACCCTGAGTACGAAAGAAGAGCTCAAGCTGCCTTCTTGGAAAAGCTTGCAAGCAGGGGTGAAGCTCGAACCGTGGGCTGAACCATTGAGTAAAATCGTACTCAATGCTGAAGGTGGTGAGCGGTTTATGGTGATTGCTGCTGCTCTTGAATATTTGAATCGTGGCCTACGAGCGCGCAAACATAGTGCGACAAACACGTTGGAAGATGACGAAGATACTGATGCGAATGAAGAAGCCGAAGAACTCAGAGAAAGCGGCGATCTTGATGGCAATTATGGACGTCATGGTCGCGATGATGGGGATGATGGCGATGATTATGATCTTGATGAGGCTGGTGCCGATTGGCTCGCTGAACAAGGCTTCGACCGCAAAGATTAAGGAAAATTATGACTTTACCTGCATTAATTGAAGCGCAAAATCTGATTTTGGCTGGAGATATCGCTGGTGCAGAATTTGCTCTGGCGAATATTGCTGAGACGCAGGGCGATAAGGCGCTGGTCGCTGCATTGGATGATTTTCCATCAAAGGATTTACTGGCGATCATTCGTGAATACGACGCCTCAAAAGAATCCCTTGTCAATTTATTGGTAACGCCAGAACAGTTTGCTCAAGCGGTTGTTCTGGAACGCCGTTATGGTGATCAAACGCACGAGCAACTGCGTGGCATGGTCAACTCGGTGATTTTTCGGGAGGGGGCTGATCCAGCGGAATTTTTGTACGAGATTGCAGAGGTCGACGGTGGCTATGATGCGTTGGTTGACTACCTTCTTGATCGTACGCAGATGGTTGAGCATTTCTATCGCTACGCTACATTTGATCTGTATGAATACGGTGATGCCCGTACTCAGGCGCAAGAAGATGATTTGATGAACCTAGATCGCGATACGGAAAGTCTCGCTTCGCCGCTTGATATGGCAAACCTGGAAGATCATGACTGGATGCAGGTGACGTATATTTTGCGTTATGAGCTACCAGAGATTTTCCGCGAAGTGCTAATGAAGCTGCGTGCACGCTATAAAGCCTACCTGGCTAACTTGCAATCTGACGATTTAGAGGGCGGTGAATCAGAGGCAGAGGAAGAAGAACGTCCAAAAAATAATGACGATGGCGACGATAAGGATGATGACGAAGAGTCCGCCTTATAAGTTATTGCCGCTGTGCTAAAGAGATGCAGAGCGTTCGTTGCGTTCTGCATTTTTTATTTGTTGTCGCTGAAAATTTTATACGAGTAGAGGTCCTATGTCCGAATCCCAATACGATATTGCCCTGATCGATAACCGTCCCTTTTTTGAAACTGCTTTGCGCCATGGTGTGCAAAGGGCGATTATTCCTAGTAGTAAGATTGCAGCCATTGAAGCGGAAGCGCCCAAAGGCATGGTGCAGATCGCAGACACCTTTGGTAGTAAATATTTGCGTCCAGAGATCGAAGCGGCGCGCAAACGTATCGTGAACTTGGCTAGCCTGTACCTGATCGAGACATCACGCGGTGATCTGGATGTCGCTGCCAAATTGATTCGAGATAACACGTTCCTGACTCTCTCCCGAGGCGGCTCAGGTCTGCTTAAAACTTTATTCTCTTTGCCTGAATATGCACTACTCGGTCGCGAGGCAAAAGGGCGGGTAGAGGATTTTTTGGAAGCGTGGTCGCTAAAAGAAAAACCGCATGAGTATAGGAATACACTTGAGCACCGACAGCTCAATGCCCTCGAAATCGAAGCGGGGTATTGGTTTGGCGACTATCTTGGAATATCAACAGAAAGTCTCAAAGAGGAAGATGCAGAAGCGGTGGCCGTGATCCGCTCAGCGTTGCTTGTGATGATATTCGGAGGTCCTGAAGACAATCTGGCAAATCAGCTTGAATTTGCGACACTCTTGGAATCTGTGCGTACCATGCCTGCGATAAAACGTAATAAGGCGATTGAGAGCATCGATTTATCAGACATCCCTGAGAAATTTTTGTCCCTTGTTGAGCGGATTGTCAGTGAGATGAAAGAGCACGACATGCCAGTGTTGCAAGATAAGAAATTATCTTTGGATCGCTTAGTGTTTAGCCTGAAAGACAAATATTATCTGGGTGATCATGAGATCGAGGATACGTCGGAATATGATGCCTTAGTGTCAAAAGAGTGGAGTCGTCTGACGAAGGGTAAGACCGATGTTGATTCGCTGATGACTCTATTTTTGTGCATCTGTGCTGGCGTGCCACCGAAAACAACCATGACTGAAAAAATCGCAAAGAGTATCGTCAAACAGTTTAGAAAAGATGGTTTTACTCCAGATCTTGCCACTAATTGGATTAAGGAAGCGGCCCCACATGAAAAGCAAGAGGGTTTATTAGAAGATTGGGTTAATTTCATTGAAGAAGCTAATACCTATCTGTTAGATGATTGGGACACAACCTATAGTGGCGCGATGCGTTTTCTTGCGTTGCACTGTCATGTGCAGAAGCCTACTGTCAAGTAAATGACAAGTAAGCGACAAATTCACAAAAAGTACGCTACTTGGACTGATGAGGGAGCAATAAAAAATCCGGCAAATAGTGAGCCGGATTTTTGGGTGCTACGTTGAATGACGATGATTACAGGCTGAGTTCTAATACTCGTCGGCTCACATCTAAAGTTACATCGCGTTTTTCACCGAGGGCTACCATGCGATGGGTTTCTAGCGCAGCAAGAATAGGGTCAATGCTGCTGGCGTTGAGTGCGTAGTCACTCAAGCGGGTTTTGACTCCCATCTGCTCAAAGAAGTCTTGTGTGCGGCTAATCGCCAGTTCAATACGTGCATCTTCATCACCGTCGTGCAAATCCCAAACGCGCTCAGCGTATTGCAGTAGTTTTGCACGCTTTGACTCTTTACGGACGCGCAACATGCTAGGTAAGACGATAGCAAGTGTTTGGGCATGATCGATGCCATGTAAAGCCGTTAGCTCATGACCGATCATGTGCGTTGCCCAATCCTGTGGTACGCCGACGGAAATCAGGCCGTTGAGTGCCATCGTTGCGCACCACATTAAATTGGCGCGAACATCGTAGTCCTGAGGATTCTTCAGTGCTTTTGGACCTTCTTCGATCAGCGTTCGCAACAAGCCTTCGGCAAATCTGTCCTGAACGGGCGAGTTGACCGGATAGGTCATATACTGCTCCATCACGTGAACAAAGGCATCGACGGCGCCGTTACCGATTTGCCGGACGGGTAAGGTGTATGTTTTCGTCGGGTCCAAGACTGAGAATTTTGGGTAGCAATGAGGGCTGGAGAAAGCCATTTTTGCCTTGATTGATTTACGTGTCACAACTGCGCCTGAATTCATCTCGGAGCCTGTTGCTGGTAAAGTCAGCACGCTACCGAATGGCATCGCTTTCTTAACGTTGCTGCCACGTTTTTCAAGAATAGCCCACGGATCATCGCCTTCAAATAGCGCTGCGGCCGCGATAAACTTCGTACCATCGATGACCGACCCACCACCTACAGCTAGTAGGAAGTCGATTTGTCCTTGTTTGATGACCTCAACGGCATGCATAAGTGTTTCGTAGCTTGGATTTGGTTCGATACCAGTAAATTCTGTCACCGAACGCGTTCCTAATGCTGTAATAACTTCATCAAAAACACCGTTTTGCTTGATGCTACCACCGCCATAAAGCAATAACACCTTGGCATTTTCTGGAATTACTTTGTTCAAGTCAGCAATACGACCTTGGCCAAACAGGATGTGTGTAGGATTATAAAAATCAAAATTCAGCATATGTATTTTCCTCCAAAAAATACATAGTAGCTGAAATTTAAAAAACTAACCGACCGTTCGAAAAATGATGTTTTTTGAAAGTTTCATCAAGAAGTCAGAATTAATGGCCTAGGAACAAGAACACCGTTGGTTTTTTGTGGAAATCTGGAAGCTGATTGGTAGTAATACGTTTTTTCCATTCGTTGGCTGTCCGTGTCTGGATAGACTCGCTTGGAAGGCTAAGGTCGGTTGCAACACAAATCAGCGTACCAGGATTGCAGTGATTGGCTAGCGCCTCCAGCATTGCAGTATTGCGATACGGAGTTTCGATCAATAATTGGGTTTGTTTCTCTTTTCTGGAGCGGTCCTCCAGCTCTTTGATTCGTTTAGCTCTCTGCACTGCGTCTGTCGGCAAGTAGCCATGAAAAGCAAAACTCTGACCATTCAAGCCGCTACCCATCAAGCCAAGCAGCAACGATGACGGCCCCACTAATGGGCGCACTGTGATGCCTTTTTGGTGCGCTAGACGCACGAGGTTGGCCCCGGGATCAGCGACTGCCGGAACGCCAGCTTCTGAAATGAGCCCAACGTCATGCCCTTGCAGAAGCGGTTGCAGCAATCCTTCAAGAGCCTTTTCCGGCGTGTTAATGTTTAGCTCACTGATCTGGATTTCTTGCATCGCAAGTTTAAGTGGGTGATGCTGACCCAGAAACTTTAAATAAGCGCGCGTTGTCTTGGCATTCTCTGCCACGAAATAGCTTAATTGTGCCGACATCGATTGCACTGTGTCGGGAATGATTTTTGCCAGCAAGCCCTCTTGCTGTCCTTCGTAGTAACCGAGGGTGTTGGGAATAAGGAAAAGTGTGCCGGTAGTCATTGTTTTAATCTTAAATACTGGGTGGTGTATGAGTTGTTGGTTGCTATTTTCTCACGATAGGCGGAAGGTGCACGCGTAAAAAATCACATGCCCCTATCAATTGAAAAAACTGATGCCCGCATTACGAAGCATATCCGTCAATGCGATGAGTGGTAATCCAGTCAATGCCGTTGGGTCAGTACTTTCAATGGACGATAAAATAGTGATCCCTAATGCTTCATTTTTTGCGCTACCAGCACAATCGTAGGGCTGTTCAATGCGTAAATAAGCGTCTAGTTCAGCATCACACAAATCGCGGAAGCGGACGACGGTTCTGACTTCCTGAATCTGGATTGGGCGGGCAGCATGTGGTCGCGTATCCAGTAAACATAATGCGGTATGAAAAATTACCTCTCGGCCACGCATCAACTGTAACTGTCTCAATGCATTTTCATGGTTGCCTGGCTTGCCTATCTGTAGCTTGTCAAGGGTGGCAACCTGGTCGGAACCAATGATCAACGCTGGCATCCGTTTTGCATGGCTAGAAGCGATTGCCTCTGCTTTTAGACGTGCTAGTCGCAACGCGGTTGCAGGTGGGGTTTCCCTTTGAAGCGGCGACTCATCAATATCGGGTGAGATCGAAGAAAAGGGTAGTTGCAGACGGCGAAGTAGCTCAGCGCGATAGGTGGAACTGGATGCTAAAATAATATCCGGATTGTTATTCGTCATAGATAAAGGCTTGATCGGGGTGGTAATTTTGCTGTAAATTGCGTTTTTGACTTGTTTTCGTCTAAAAAGTGCGCCTAAGCCTTTGACTAACAAGGGCGAGTGCTGTTATTATCGCAGGTTTTCTGGGTTCAAATAATCCTATGCAAGCTTTTGTGATTGATGCCTTCACCTTTTGTCGTCTCGAAGAGCAGCGTTCCGGTAGCATTCCGGTAGCAGATTTGTCCCGTCTTTCAGAAGAAAGTGCCAACACAGAAGGTGTGTTGAACTGGGCGTTGACTGGTGGGAAAGACAAGTTTGGTCACGCAGAGCTAAGATTGACGGTGGCTGGCAGCGTAAATTTGATGTGTCAGCGTTGCCTTACACCATTTGCATTTGAGATTGACTCAGAATCAGTATTGATACTCGCCAAAAACGAAGAAAATGCCGACGAAATTGACGCATTGCTCGAAGATGACGAGATCGATGTTGTAGTAGGTAGTAAAACATTCGACGTCATAGCTTTGATCGAGGATGAGGCGCTACTCGCAATACCCCAATCGCCCAAACATGCAGTATGCCCAGATGTACCATTGGCTTCAGCAGATTCTACTGCACGGGTTGACGCAGAAAGCAGTGAAAAAGTATCTCCTTTCGCTGTGCTGAAGAAGATAAGTGGGCGTACCTAGTGGCATTATTCTGAAAAAACACTCAGGTCGAAGTATTGTTAGGGATTCTTGGTTGGTGATGTTCGCACTCTTCAGCCAGGTGTGTAAATTTTTAGAAACATTTTTTGAAGTATTAGGAGTTATCATGGCAGTTCAGCAAAACAAAAAATCCCCATCCAAGCGTGGCATGCACCGTTCCCACGATTTCCTCACTGCACCACAGTTAGGTATCGAGCCAACAACTGGTGAAACACATCTGCGTCACCACATCAGCCCAAATGGCTTTTACCGTGGTCGTAAAGTATTGAAAACTAAAAACGACGAGTAATCTCGTTTTTTAGTAAAAAAGCGGCGTTGTAAGTCTTTGACTTGACGCCGCTTTTTTTACGCCTGCAATTTTGAAGAGGTAAGCGTCTTTAGAGTTTTGCGGATGAAGTTTCATGTTGATTTTTTGATCTGAATCGATAAAAACGCAGTTTTTTTCTAATTTCATTACTTAATAGCAATGAAAATAACTGAAAAACTCCTCTAATTTGGTACACTAGCTGTTTCGTATAGAAGTTTCGTAACACCACATGACAATAAAAATTTCCATAGACTGCATGGGCGGCGATCACGGACCAGCAGTTACCGTGGCGGCGGCGGTTGCCTTCGCAAATCGTGAGCCGGATGTCGAATTTCTATTGGTAGGGCTTGAGGATCAAATCCAAGTTGAACTGAAAAAAAATCATGCTAGCCAGCACCCAAGAATAAAAATCATTCACGCCTCCGAGGTGGTGGAGATGGATGATCCTCTCGAGGTTGCTCTGCGCCGCAAAAAAGATTCGTCGATGCGCGTTGCGGTTACGCAAGTCAAGGATGGTCATGCGCAGGCATGCGTATCCGCAGGTAATACTGGGGCCTTAATGGCGGTGTCCCGTTATGTGCTCAAGACAATGCATGGCGTCGATCGCCCAGCGATTTTCGGTATGTTGCCGAATCAAAAAAACAAACCAACCTATATGCTCGACTTAGGCGCTAACGTTGACTGTGAGCCGGTGCATCTTCATCAATTTGCAATTATGGGTTCGGTACTGGTTTCTGCGCTTGAAGGAAGAGAAAAGCCAAGTATTGGTTTATTGAACGTCGGTGAAGAAGACATTAAAGGAAATGATGTCGTTAAACGTACAGCACAATTGTTGCGTGCCGATCATGAGCGTGGCCTGTTAAATTTTTACGGGAATGTCGAGGGAAATGATATTTTTAAGGGGACGACAGATATCGTCGTTTGCGATGGCTTCGTTGGCAACGTTACCCTAAAAGCAGCCGAAGGCATGGGGCGCTTTGTTAAGACGACGCTCACGGAAGCGTTTAAGAGCAGCCCCCTAAACATGCTCGGTGCCATTATTGCTCGAGGTGCACTCAAGTCTATTTCACGCACCATGAATCCTTCTAACTACAACGGCGGTAGCTTGCTTGGTTTGCGGGGAATTGTCTTTAAGAGTCATGGCGGCGCAGACAAATACAGCTACGAATGGGCGATCCAGCGCGCCTTTGATGCTGCAAAAAATGACGTGTTAAAGCGGATTTCAACTTCGATGGCGATTTTGATGCCAGTGGCAGACACGGTTGCGCCAAATCACAATGACCAAACAGCACAGAAGATCGCATGACTTTTTTTAGCAAAATTATAGGTACTGGCAGTTATCTGCCTCCCAGAAAAGTAAGTAACCAAGACCTCGCTAATCAACTCGCTGCAAAAGGGATCGAAACCTCTGACGAGTGGATTGTCTCTCGCAGTGGGATTTCATTCCGTCATTATGTGGACGAAGGTGTCAATTCCAGCGATCTTGCTGTTGCCGCTGCCAAACAGGCTTTGAGTGCAGCGAAGATGCAGCCGAATGATATCGATATGATCATTCTGGCGACATCGACCCCTGATTTTATCGGTGGATTTCCTAGTACTGCTTGTATTGTTCAAAATAAGCTTGAGGTCAAAAATGGTGCGGCTGCGATGGATGTGCAAGCTGTTTGCAGTGGATTTATCTACGCCATGTCAATTGCTGACAGCATGATTAAGTCCGGCTCACATAAAAATGTGCTGGTGATTGGTGCGGAAGTATTTTCACGCATTCTGAATTTTGAAGATCGTACAACCTGCGTGTTATTTGGTGATGGTGCGGGTGCTGTTGTCATGTCGCGCTCGGAAACCCCAGGCGTTTTGGCCACAAAGTTGCACGCGGACGGTAGTTATGCAGATATTTTGTGTGTACCAGGCCAAGTGCAGAACAATGCAATTGCAGGAAGCGGATTTCTGCATATGGATGGACAGGCAGTTTTCAAGTTGGCGGTATCTGTTCTTGAAAAAGTCGCAAATGAAGCATTGGAAATAGCTGGTTTGCGGGCTGAAGAGATCGACTGGCTGATTCCGCATCAGGCCAATATTCGCATCATGCAAAGCACGGCAAAGAAAATGCGTTTACCTATGGAAAAGCTGGTTGTGACAGTCGATCACCACGGCAATACTTCGGCGGCTTCTATTCCGTTGGCGTTAGATCAAGCCGTTCGTGATGGTCGGGTTCAGGCTGGGCATAAGATTTTATTAGAAGGTGTTGGTGGCGGATTTACCTGGGGTGCCGCTATCGTTCAAATGTAAACTGAAATAACCCAAGAGAGATATAAAAACATGACCCAATTTGCATTTGTTTTTCCCGGCCAGGGTTCCCAGGCCATCGGGATGCTTAATGGTTTCGCTGATAATGCGATCGTTCAACAAACAGTTGCAGAAGCATCAGACGCGCTGCATTTTGATCTGGCCAAGTTGATTTCTGAAGGCCCAAAAGAAGAGTTGGACCTGACAACCAATACGCAGCCAGTCATGTTGACGGCGGCCGTTGCTTGTTATCGCGCATGGATCGCTGCAGGTGGTGCGGCACCTAAAGTTGTAGCAGGTCATAGTTTAGGTGAATATTCAGCGCTCGTTGCAGCTGGCGTCATCGCTTTTAAAGATGCGGTGCCACTGGTTCGCTTCCGTGCGCAGGCAATGCAGGAAGCGGTGCCAGTCGGGCAGGGTGGTATGGCTGCTATTTTAGGTTTGTCTGATGAAGATGTTGCTGCAGCTTGTCGTGAAGCGTCAACTGAAGGTGTTGTCGAAGCGGTTAATTTCAACGCGCCATCACAAGTTGTTATCGCCGGAGCCAAGGTGGCCGTGGAACGCGCTTGCGAAATAGCGAAGGCTAAAGGTGCAAAGCGCGCCCTGATACTGCCGGTATCTGCGCCGTTCCACTCTTCGTTACTCAAGCCAGCATCAGATCGATTGCGTGAGTATCTCGCTGGCGTTTCGTTTTCGGCGCCAGCTATTCCTTTAATTAATAACGTCGATGTCGCAATTGCTCTGGATCCAGCGTCAATTAAGGATGCTTTAGTGCGGCAGGCAGCTAGCCCTGTTCGATGGGTTGAAACAATCCGCGAAATACAAGCAACTGGTATCACTCACGTGATTGAGTGTGGCCCAGGCAAAGTCTTGGCTGGTTTAACTAAACGAATCCATGGTGATTTGATTGGTGAGGCCTTATTTGATACAGCAAGCTTAGATAAAGTATTGGAACTCTTGAAATGAATAAACCATTAGCAAATCAAGTTGCCCTTGTTACTGGCGCGTCACGTGGCATTGGTAAGGCTATCGCTGTGGCATTAGCTGCAGCAGGTGCAAAAGTAATCGGTACCGCGACCACGGAGGGAGGGGCAGAAGCGATTTCTGCCTATCTGGCGGAAGTTGGTGCAGATGCAGGTAAAGGCATTGCATTTAATGTCAACGATGTTGAGCGTTGCGGTACGTTGGTCGAAGAAATTCAGAAAGAGTTCGGTAGCTTGTCTATTCTTGTTAATAATGCCGGCATTACGCAGGATCAGCTTGCAATGCGCATGAAAGAAGATGATTGGGATAATGTTATTTCTACCAACCTGAATTCTGTTGCTCGCTTATCACGCGCAGTGTTGCGTGGCATGATGAAGGCGAAACATGGGCGTATTATCAATATCACGTCCGTTGTCGGCTCCTCCGGCAACCCGGGTCAAATGAATTATGCGGCAGCAAAAGCTGGTGTGGCTGGCATGAGCCGTGCTTTAGCCAGAGAAATTGGCAGTCGCAATATTACTGTTAACTGTATCGCCCCCGGTTTCATCGATACCGATATGACGAAGGCGCTGACTGAAGAGCAGAAGGCCGCTATTTTGGTGCAAATCCCAATGGCTAAGTTGGGTCGGCCTGAGGATATTGCTGCGGCAACGGTATTTTTAGCATCTCCGGATGCAGGTTATATTACTGGTACGACGCTCCATGTAAATGGTGGCATGTATTTGGTGTAGTTTTTTTGTTGTTAATTGCGCGCAATTTCACCGAAATTAGCCGGAGTTATTGCTGCAAAATGAGTGCTTGCTTTTTTTAGGTACAAACCTGCTAAAATGCGCGCACTTTCTGTAGGCCCTTATTTTTGATTTTTTCACTGGAGATACAAATGTCCGATATCGAACAACGCGTTAAGAAAATTGTTGCTGAACAACTGGGTGTTGCTGAAGCAGACATCAAAGCTGAATCCTCTTTCGTCGATGATTTAGGTGCAGATTCCTTAGACACAGTTGAGTTGGTAATGGCCCTCGAAGACGAATTCGAAATGGAAATTCCTGATGATCAGGCTGAAAAAATCACCACTGTGCAATTAGCTATCGATTACGCTACTGCACACGTTAAGGCATAATTCAGTTACCTCGTTTTCAAATCCAGGAGAAACGCTTGAGTAGTTCGCTTAAACGTCGTGTCGTCGTAACCGGATTGGGTTGCATCTCGCCAGTCGGCAATACCGTTGCCACCGCTTGGGAAGCAATTAAAGCCGGACAGTCTGGTATAGCTACGATCACCAAATTTGATGCAACTCCTTTCTCCACGCACTTTGCTGGAGAAGTGAAGGGGTTCAATGTCGAGGAATACATTCCGGCAAAAGAAGCCCGTAACATGGATACCTTCATCCACTACGGTATTGCTGCTGGGGTGCAGGCGTTTCAGGATAGCGGCTTAACCGTTACCGAAGAAAATTCCGAGCGTATCGGCGTTATCGTTGGTTCCGGGATTGGTGGCTTGCCACTAATCGAGGCAACGAAAGAAACTCTGATTGAGCGTGGCCCACGCCGTATCAGTCCTTTCTTTGTGCCAGCATCTATTATCAATATGATTTCCGGTCACTTGTCGATCAAATTTGGGCTAAAAGGCCCAAACTTGGCGATTGTGACTGCGTGTACCACTGGCTTGCATTGCCTAGGATCAGCTGCTCGTATGATCGAGTACGGTGATGCCGACGTGATGATTGCCGGCGGTGCTGAGTCAACGATCTCTCCATTGGGATTGGGTGGCTTTGCTTCTGCACGTGCTTTGTCTTCCAGAAACGATGATCCGACTACGGCATCCCGTCCTTGGGACAAAGATCGCGACGGTTTTGTACTCGGTGAAGGGGCTGGCGTAATGGTCCTTGAAGAGTATGAGCACGCAAAAGCACGCGGCGCAAAGATTTATGCTGAAATTACTGGTTTTGGCATGAGCGGCGACGCTTATCATATTACGTCTCCAAGTATGGATGGACCACGTCGTTCTATGGTGAATGCATTGAAAAATGCAGGAATCAATGCTGATCAGATCAATTATCTGAACGCACACGGCACGTCCACGCCACTTGGTGATAAAAATGAGACTGATGCGATCAAAGCTGCATTCGGTGATGTCGCATACAAGTTAACAGTTAATTCGACCAAGTCGATGACTGGGCATTTATTAGGTGGTGCAGGTGGATTAGAATCTCTGTTCACAGTATTGGCTGTGTATAATCAGGTTTCTCCTCCAACGATTAATATTTTCAATCAAGATCCTGAGTGTGATTTGGACTACTGCGCAAACACAGCCCGAGACATGAAGATTGATTTTGCTATGAAAAATTCGTTTGGTTTCGGCGGAACGAATGGCACTCTGATTTTTGCTAAGGTATAAGCAAGTCTAGAATAGTATGCAAAAAGAAGGCACTTCGTTTCTTTTGAAGCGAAGTGCCTTTATTTTTTTACAATGATTACGTTGTCGGTCACACTAAGAGCCTCCAAACTATTGCTTGTTGCTACATTGGCGATGGCATTCTTGGCAAGCTATGCCGTCTGGGTTTTTCTCGATACGATGTTGAGGGAGGAGATCAATCCGCAAGTAGCGCTAACGCTGAGTTTGATCTGCTTATGTTGCTTGATTTTTGTATGCATTTGGCGTTGGAAGAAATTTTCCATTACAAGTCTTGATATTGCTGCTGATGGTAACTTGATTTTGCGTCAGCGGATTGCTCGTCACACGACCAAAAGTGAAGAAATTAGGTTGGGTGAGGGGGCTGTAATATGGCCTGCCATGATGGTTTTGCATTTTCTCACTAGAGACAATACGAAAATTTCTTTCGTGTTGTTACCTGATAGCACAATTCCATCTAGCTTCCAACGCTTGCGCGTCAGCCTTCTTTGGTTGCGCCGACACCAAATGAGCAGTGGATTGAAGAAAAAAGAGCTTGGTGGGAACTTAAATTAAACAAATCACTCTACCTTGTAGGTGAATGATGATTTTTTGCATTTTAACCTCGGAATAACTTTATAAAATAGCGTTTTGGCAAAAAACAGGATGATTGAGTGACGACAGAGCGCGAGATAGATCAAATATTGGTCGAACGCGTGCAGCGTGGTGATAAAAAGGCATTCGAGCTTCTGGTTTCCAAATATCAACGGAAACTGATGAGGCTCGTGTCTCGGCTCGTCTACGATCAAGCTGAGGCAGAGGATGTTGTTCAAGAGGCGTTTATAAAAGCCTATCGCGCATTACCAAATTTTCGCGGTGAAGCGGCTTTTTATACTTGGCTTTATCGTATTGGGATTAATACCGCAAAAAATTATCTCGTTACCCAGGGCAGAAGAGCACCGACGTCAACGGAAAATGATGTGGAAGAGGCGGAAGGTTTTTCTGATGCTGACGGTCTTAGAGATATTAATACGCCAGAGTCACTGCTGGCGAGCAAGCAGATTGCAGCAACAGTTAATGCGGCGATGTCAGCTTTGCCGGAAGAATTACGTAACGCCATTACCCTGAGAGAGATTGAGGGTCTGAGTTATGACGAAATTGCAGAAGTAATGTTGTGCCCGATTGGTACGGTTAGAAGCAGAATATTCCGGGCACGAGAGGCCATTGCAGAACGGTTACGACCTATTTTGGGAACTTCCTCAGAACACCGCTGGTGAAGCACCTGATATAAACATATTGAACAAAACTCGCAGTACCCATGGCAAACAAAATGATGAACGATACCTTGAAGCGCGAAAACATATCAGCATTAGTTGATGGCGAACTGAATAACGGCGAACTAGAACTGGTACTGAAGCAACTCCTGTCTGATAAGGAAGATGATGTGTGGAATACCTATCACTTGATTGGTGATGTGGTACGTTCTGACGACCTAGCTGCGCCGTTAAGCTCAGGCTTTACACAACGTTTCGCAGAGAAGTTTGCTGCTGAACCGCTATTGTTGATGCCCGAAAAACATGTGAAAGTTTTTCCTGAAAAATCCTCAGCACAGAGAGTTCGCCAGTATTTGCGTACCTATCTGACAGTTGCCAGTGTTGCAGCGGCGGCTGTATTTGCCTTCATGTTCGGACCACTAGTTTCACAATTTGGCCAAGATAAATATGTCTCGACCCAGCTAAGTAAAGCGCCTGTGATGCAATCCGAGGTTCAGTTAGTTTCGGCATCAAACGCCACTGACAACACGTTGCTCGCAACCGCAGAGGATTCATCAACAGACGAGAAAGTTCAGATGAACACACCTGCCAAAGAGGCGGCCATCGAAATGATGCGAGATCCGCGTATTGATAGTTATTTAATTGCCCACCAACGTTTTTCTCCAGCAATTAGCAATGCCGCTCAATACGTGACGCAGGCAAATACTGCAACGACCGCGTCAGGGAAATAAGAATTATGCAGGTTAATCGTTTTCAACTCTCATTTTTAGTGATGTATCTTGGCATCGGCAATATCTCTGCATTTGCAAGCGGGCCAAGTAACACGACAGACGAGAAGCTGGAAGTGCAAAGTCTGATAAAGATGATTCAATCGGCACCACAAAAATTGAACTATTCTGGTACATTCGTCTATCAACAAGCCAGTCAAATCCGAACATCGAAAATAACGCATCATGTCGATGCTAATGGTGAGCTAGAAAAATTAGAAATACTCGACGGCAACTCCCGAGAATATGTTCGCAAGAATGATGAGGTTTCTTGCTATTTGCCAGACAGTAAAACCGTTCAGGTAGAAAAAGATGTGACGCAAGAAGTTTTTCCAGCGCTCTTGGCGCGTCATGCAACCCAGTTACCCGACTTTTATACTTTCAAAAAAGGTGAGGTCAGTCGCGTCGCTGGTTTGGAGTGTCAGACTTATGTTATGTCGCCAAGAGATGGCGCTCGTTACGGCTACCGATTGTGTGTTGAAAAACAGTCCGGTCTGTTATTGCGCGCACAAACTGTCAATAACCATGATGAAGTCATTGAGCAGATAGCTTTTACGCAGTTGAAATTAGGCGACATAGACAAAAATAAAATCAAGCCAAGTTTTCAAAATTTATCTCAGTGGCACATTGAAAATCTTACGGTGCAATCCAATATCAGTTCAGGTTGGATCGTCAAATCACTGCCGGCGGGATTTGTCAAAACCAAGGAATTGAAGCGCGTGATCAGTGCGCCACCTTCAATTCCTTCTGGCAGAAAGCCACCGAACTCGCACCAGGTAATTCAGATGATTTTCTCCGACGGTATGGCGGCGATCTCCGTATTTATTGAACCAAATATGGAGCAGCACTCAGAGGGTAGTCTGCAGCAAGGTGCAATGACGATAATGACAAAGCGTCAGGGTGATTATTGGCTAACAGTTGTTGGGGAAGTGCCGGCAAACGCGATTCGACAAGTAGTGAATTCCATTGAATTTAAGCCTAAATAAAATATCCACGTAACATTTCAGGTAATAAAAGTGAGTAAGACCATGAAAAAAATAGAATATTTTCCCTCCAAAAAAATATTGAGCAGTTTAATCCTTGGTGTCTGTGTCGCTATTTCTACCTCGGGTGCAGTTGGCGCGAACCCTGTGGCGCAGGCGGCTCCAGTTGTCGCGGGTTTGCCGGATTTTACAGATCTAGTTGATAAAGTAGGGCCATCTGTTGTCAATATTCGTACGACAGAAAAGGCACAACAATCCCAGGCCGACGCGGGTTCTGACGATCAGCAAATGCAAGAGTTCTTTCAGCGTTTCTTTGGTATGCCGATGCCGCGTCAGGCGCCAGCGCCGAAAAATCGTAAATCAGTACCTCAGCAACAAGAAGAGATCCCTCGTGGTGTTGGCTCTGGATTCATTATTTCTCAAGACGGATACGTTCTTACCAATGCTCACGTTGTTGATGGCGCATCAGATATCTATGTCAAATTAACCGATAAACGCGAGTTTAAAGCCAAGGTTATTGGCATTGATAAACGCACGGACGTTGCTTTAATTAAAATTGAAGGAGCTAAATTACCAAAAGCAACGATTGGTGATTCCGACAAAATCCGAGCAGGTGAATGGGTCATCGCAATTGGTTCACCTTTTGAACTTGAAAATACGGTGACGGCTGGGATTATTTCGGCAAAAGCACGTGATACGGGTGAATACCTACCGTTAATTCAGACCGATGTTGCTGTCAATCCCGGTAACTCTGGCGGCCCGCTGATCAATATGAGAGGCGAAGTGATCGGTATTAATTCTCAGATCTACAGCCGATCTGGCGGCTACATGGGTATTTCCTTTGCTGTACCTATCGACGAAGCGATGCGTGTTGCAGATCAATTAAAATCAGCAGGTAAAGTTACACGTGGTCGTATTGGCGTTCAGATTGGTGAAGTATCTAAAGAAGTTGCTGAATCCATTGGTCTGGCAAAAGCAGAAGGCGCTGCTGTTGTCCGGATCGAACCAGGTTCCCCTGCAGAAAAGGCGGGCATTCAGGATGGTGACGTTATTCTGAAGTTCAATGGCCAAGCAATTTCTAAATCTTCCGATTTGCCAAGAATCGTTGGTGCGATCAAACCAGGTTCTAAAGCCGTGATTACAATCTGGCGTAAAGGTGCGTTGCGTGAATTGCCAATTTCTGTCGCTGAGATGGAAACCGAAAAAAATGCACCAAAAGCAGATAAAAAAGCCAAACAGTCTAATGTGTTGGGTATTTATGCTAACGATCTCAATGATGCGCAGAAAAAAGAATTGCCGGGCGGTGGTGTGGTCATTGAGTCTGTCGATGGTCCAGCAGCAGCGGTTGGTTTACTGGCGGGGGATGTGATTCTGACACTTAATAACGTTGACGTCAAAGACGTTAAACAATTTACCGCTATGGTTGCAAAATTAGACGGAAAAAAAGCGGTTGCATTGTTGGTACGTCGCGGTGAGATTTCACAGTTTATTTTGGTTAAACCACAAGCGCAATAATCTGCGCCTTCATTTCGGCTAAAATCTGACGACGGCTGCGCCAGGGTATGTAACTCTGGCGCAGCTTTTTTATTTGGCTTATGATTTAAGAGTTGTGCGCAGGACTTATAATTGGCGCCTTATTTATAAAGGCATTCATTATGATTGCATTTACGCTTTACTCGCGGAGTTACTGCCACCTGTGTGATGACATGCTTGAGCAACTTCAGGCTTATACCTCAGATTTTCAATTTACTGTCGAAATGATTGATGTCGATGCTGATACCGAATTAATAAATCTATACGACGAATTGGTTCCCGTATTGATTGGCAAAAAACAGGGGCAGCCCGAGCAAAAAATCTGTCATTATTTTTTAGATCCAATTGCCTTGAAGGCATTTTTTCAGGGTTGATATGCAAGAAAGTTTGAGTTTGTTTGATTACGATGGTGAAATTATCTGTGGCGTCGACGAGGCCGGAAGAGGGCCACTCGCGGGTCCAGTAATGGCCGCCGCAGTCATTCTTGATCCTAGGAGACCAATAATAGGTTTGCGCGACTCCAAAAAATTATCAGAAGCAAAACGCGAAGCACTGGCAATTGAAATCAAGCACCATGCGCTTGCTTGGGCTATCGCACAGTGCTCAGAGCAAGAGATTGACGAATTAAATATTCTCCAGGCAACGATGCTTGCTATGCGTCGTGCCGTAGAGTCGTTATCAGTCACGCCGACCTTAGCCCTCATCGATGGTAATCGTTGCCCAATTATGTCGGTACGCTCAGAGGCGATTGTGAAAGGCGATGATAAGGTTGCAGCGATCTCAGCTGCCTCAATTCTGGCGAAAACCGCGCGTGATCATGCACTTTACGAACTGCATCGTCAGTATCCGCAATATGCATTGGATCAACATAAAGGATATCCAACCGCGCTCCATCTGGAACGCTTGTGGGAGCATGGCGTTGCGCCATTTCACCGTAAGACCTATGCGCCTGTAAAGGCCTTGTTAAAATGAAATTAATTACATCGCGTGATAACGCACAATACAAAGAACTGAAACAACTTGCGACCAGCTCCCAAGTGAGGCGCAAGTCTGGTCGTACCTTGCTTGATGGCGTTCATTTATGTCAAGCCTTCTTTCAGCATATCGGTGAGCCTGAAATGTGTATCGTTTCTGAATCAGCGACAACTGATCATGAGGTCAACGCATTAATTGCACAATGCGAACAACGTGCAGTGCTTTGCATCAGCTTGCCAGATAACTTATATCAGACCGTCAGTCAGGTCGAGAATGGTGTTGGTATCTTGTTTTTGATCGCTACGCCTACGCCCATGCTACCAGCACACATCACTGAAACCTCAGTTGCACTTGATAATTTGCAAGATCCAGGTAACCTTGGGTCTATCTTGCGAAGTGCGGCCGCTGCAGGGGTGAAAAATGTGTTTTGTAGTTCAGGAACGGTACTGGCTTGGTCACCGAAAGTGATGCGTGCTGGCATGGGGGCACATTTTCTGTTGAATATTTATGAAAACGTTGATCTAGCTAAAGTGCTCAAAGATGGCAAAGTCCCTATTCTAGCCACAAGCTCACACACCACCAGAACGATTTATCAGTCAGATCTGAGCGACTCTGTTATTTGGTTATTTGGTCATGAGGGGCAGGGCGTTTCTGATGAGTTGATGTCACTCGCGACGGAAACGGTAACGATTCCGCAACAAGCCGCTATTGAGTCGTTGAATGTTGCCGCAAGTGCTGCGATTTGTTTTTTTGAGCAAGTACGCCAACAATTAAACACAGCTTCGTCCATTAACAGCCAATGATCACCAGGATGAGGAGTATTTTCCTCATCCTTTTTTACGCAAACGTCTTGTTTGACCTTAGAAAGCAATTGGTCAAGGTGTCGGATAATCTCTGGATTAATAGATTTTAATATCCGCTTTAATCTCTTGCAGAATCGTCGTAGAAATCTCTTCGATTGACTTCGCTGTTGATGACAACCAGCGTATTCCCTCGCGTTTCATCATTGCTTCCGCCTCATTGACTTCGTAGCGACAGTTTTCTATTGATGCGTATTTACTTCCAGGGCGACGCTCATTCCTAATTTCGGACAAACGCTCAGGCGCAATGCTCAGGCCAAACATCTTGCTTCTAAACTCGGGAAGTACGGAGGGTAATTTTCCACGTTCAAAGTCATCGGGAATCAGTGGGTAGTTAGCAGCCTTAATGCCGTACTGCATGGCAAGATATAAGCTTGTTGGTGTTTTTCCTGATCGGGAAACGCCAACCAGAATCACATCGGCGGTTGAGAGATTTTTATTGGATTGGCCGTCATCATGAGCTAATGAGAAGTTGATCGCTTCAATCCGGTTTTTATATTCTTCTGAATCAGCAATGTTGTGACTGCGACCTATCGTATGCGTTGATTTAACGCCTAATTCCTGTTCCAACGGCGCAACAAATGTTTGGATTAAATCCATATGAAGACCTTTGGACTTAAACACGATCGATGCCAATTCTGTTTTAACTAGTGTTGAAAACACAATTGGTCGCGCGCCATCTTGCACAAATGCATCATTTATTCGACGAACAGCGTCGTGTGCCTTATCTACCGTGTCGATAAATGGCAGACGGATTTGCCTGAATTTCAGATCAAATTGGGTTAATACAGAATGTCCGAAAGTTTCTGCCGTAATTCCTGTGCCATCTGAGACAAAGAACACGGTACGATTGGCTTTAGGTAGCGCTGGTGCAAGAGAGTCTGGCATGTTTATTTGTTAACTATGTAAAAAAGAAATGGATGAAAATTGCATGAGGATCGACGTATTATTCACGACATCTGGTTTGTCACGATAAGAATTTGGGCAATACAGTTTCGTCCAAGCTAGGAACTGCGATCAGCAAGACGGGTGATGGGTCTTAGCGAGTGTAGCAAACACGCTACAACCGCGATTTTTCGCTAGGGCTCACTATAATATTTATTTGCAGATAATTAACAGGCTTTCAGGTGAAAGATTTTTTCATATAGATGAAATAAAAAAGAAGTTAAATTCTTCTCGCACATAGATAAATTATGCATGACACAATGTAAAATGCTGCAACAGCACGGCACGCGTCGGTTCGCATCAAGAATAACAAAAAAATAGTGATAGACGAAGCAGTAAGCAGTGATTAGTACAGATTTCTTACCATCAAAAAGAGGTTGTTATGTCCAACGCAGCAAATACTGAAGCAACTTACGTTGCATCATTTGAGCATCTACGAATGACGGATGTTGAATCCGTCGGCGGAAAGAATGCATCTTTAGGCGAAATGATTAGTCAGCTCGCTACTGCAGGCGTTCGTGTTCCTGGTGGCTTTGCTACCACAGCACAAGCGTTTCGCGACTTTTTAGCGCATAGTGAAAATGGTGGCTTGTCGTTAGCACAGCGTATCGCTGATCGTCTGGTAAACTTGGATATTGACGACGTGAAAGAACTGGCGAGAGCCGGTGCAGAAATTCGTCAATGGATCATCGACACGCCATTTCAGTCACGTTTGCAAAAAGAAATTGAAGAGTTTTATAACAAACTGGTTGCAGACTCTACAGCAGAAATGTCATTTGCGGTTCGTTCTTCAGCAACGGCAGAAGACTTGCCTGATGCATCGTTTGCTGGTCAGCAAGAAACTTTCCTGAACGTTGTTGGTATTGATAATGTTCTTGAAGCCATGAAGCACGTGTTTGCTTCTCTTTACAATGATCGCGCTATTTCCTATCGCGTTCACAAAGGCTTCACACATGCAGAAGTGGCTTTGTCCGCTGGCGTTCAACGCATGGTTCGTTCTGATCTGGGCGCTGCAGGTGTGATGTTCACGATCGATACAGAATCTGGCTTCAAGGATGTGGTATTCATCACCTCCAGCTACGGTCTTGGTGAGACAGTGGTGCAGGGCGCTGTGAATCCTGACGAATTCTACGTTCACAAGCCAATGTTGGAGCTCGGCAAATTACCTGTCATCCGCCGTAACATCGGTTCAAAACTGATCAAGATGGAATTTACTGGCGAAGCCAAAGCAGGTCGTTCAGTTAAGACCGTGGATGTGCCAGTCGAAATGCGTAATCGTTACTCGTTGACTGATACCGAAGTCGTTGAACTGGCTAAATATGCTGTCATCATTGAAAAGCATTATGGCCGTCCAATGGATATCGAATGGGGCAAAGATGGTCGCGATGGTAAGCTGTACATTCTGCAAGCACGTCCAGAAACAGTTAAATCACAACAAAAAGCGACTGATGCACAACAACGTTTCAAACTCAAAGGTAGTGGCACCGTTTTAACATCTGGCCGCGCTATCGGTCAAAAAATCGGTGCAGGTCGTGTGCGTGTCATTAACGATCCATCAGAAATGGAGCGCGTACAACCAGGTGATGTTCTGGTCGCAGATATGACTGACCCTAACTGGGAACCAGTCATGAAACGCGCAGCAGCTATTGTCACAAACCGCGGTGGCCGTACTTGCCACGCTGCAATTATCGCGCGTGAGTTAGGTGTGCCAGCTGTTGTTGGCTGCGGTGATGCAACCGATCTTCTGAAAGACGGCACATTGGTTACGGTGTCTTGCGCAGAAGGTGACGAAGGTAAGATCTATGATGGCTTGTTAGAAACTGAAGTCACAGAAGAAGTTCGTGGCGAACTGCCAAAATTACCATTGAAGATTATGCTCAACGTAGGCAATCCTCAGTTAGCATTTGATTTCCAATCTGTACCAAACGAAGGTGTTGGTCTGGCCCGTCTGGAATTCATTATCAATAATAATATTGGCGTACATCCAAAAGCGATTTTAGAATATCCAAATATTGACCCAGATCTGAAAAAAGCAGTTGAGTCTGTTGCGCGTGGTCATGCATCTCCACGCGCTTTCTACGTTGACAAATTAGCTGAAGGCATAGCAACGATTGCAGCCGCATTCTGGCCGAAAAAAGTCATCGTTCGATTGTCTGATTTTAAATCTAACGAATACAAAAAACTGATTGGTGGTTCACGCTACGAACCAGATGAAGAAAATCCAATGCTAGGCTTCCGAGGCGCGGCGCGTTATCTGGCAGCAGATTTTGCGGAATCCTTTGAAATGGAATGCCAGGCAATGAAACGTGTCCGTAACGACATGGGGCTGACTAACGTTGAAATCATGGTGCCGTTCGTTCGTACGCTGGGCCAGGCAGAAAAAGTCGTTAACCTGCTGGCTAAAAATGGACTGAAACGTGGCGAAAACGGCTTACGTCTGATTATGATGTGCGAAGTGCCATCCAATGCAATTTTGGCTGAAGAATTCTTGCAACACTTCGACGGTTTTTCTATCGGCTCTAACGATCTGACACAGCTGACGCTGGGTCTGGACCGTGACTCAGGTATGGAATTGCTGGCAGCAGACTTTGATGAACGCGATCCAGCTGTGCGCGCGTTGTTGTCCAAAGTTATCGCCGCTTGCACGAAGTTGAACAAGTACGTTGGTATTTGCGGTCAGGGTCCTTCGGATCACCCTGATTTTGCAGAATGGCTGATGAAAGAAGGCATTGAGTCAATTTCTCTCAATCCTGATTCAGTTATTGACACATGGCAAAAACTGGCAGCTGTCAGTAAGTAAGTAAGTAAGTAAGTAAGTCTTCAATATTTCTTTCATTACCGTTGATGACGTAATGCGTCGGCGATCATGAATAGATAGCACAAAATAAAGCGAGATCGTTAGTTTGACGATCTCGCTTTATTCTTTTCTACAGCAAGCAATAAACATCTGAAAGATGTTTATTGCTTGCTGGTAATTCGAATCAGATGTTTGCAAATATCGCTCCTCTGCGCGTCAAATCCTGTGTATACCTCGTTAAGGCGCTTAATTAACTAAACTTCACAAAGTTGTTATTAACTGGATTTGTTACAGATCAGGGTAATACTTATGGTCCCTTTGAAAACGCGACCAGTTTTAATGCGGTGAGCTGCAATCAGGCGGGTGCAACCTGCACTGGTTTTCAAGAAACACTAAAACGAGGAAGTACATTCAGAGGGCTCTTTGGTGGGACTGGATGGTACATTGATCATATTCACTTGGTTGATACAATCGCTGGCGGTGAAGGCGGGATAGACAACACTGTTTCATTTAATGATCAGGCTATTAGTGGTGGTCAAGTACTTGGATTCCAAGTTTGTACTGGTTCTGTCGCCTTAAATAATCTCAGTTTCTGGAACGGGATAACATTAGTGACTGGCATCAAGACAATCACCGACAAAAGCTCGCTGCCGATGTATGGTAGCGGAATGGGAACCTGTACTTATACCGCCCTCAATCCAGGTGAGTATGTGACACGCATTTTCGGGGGGCGCATACTAGACGATTGATCAGCTTGGCTTTATTGCTAACACTGGACGACAACTCGGGCCATGGGGCAACATATCGCGGATGCCGAATTTTGTGATTGATAATCCCAATAGTTCTGGATTCTATGGGTTCTCTGGTTTGCAAAGCGCATCAGTCCTTAATCAAATCGATTTTTCAACGAATACAGCGCTAATCACACCCATTATCCGGTCAGCCCCAACGGCATCTGCAATCAATGATGGCTGGTGGGACAGCCTTCAAGACTGGCACATCATTCCTGTTCATACAATCGTGTTAAGCGATGGACGTGTACTGAGTTATGGTACAGATGGTGCTGGTACGCAAAGCGGTCGTTGGAATGACGACGTCTGGAACCCTGCAAATGGCAACTCATTGGTTTCTAGTCATCAGTTTTTACCAAGTTCAACGACCACCGATTTGTTTTGTGGCGCACAGTCGATTTTACCAGGCATTGGTAAAGTACTTCTTTCTGGTGGTGATAATCGATATACAGGCACCTACAATAGCGGTACCAGAGATGTTAATATTTTTGACCCTGTCAGCAATCAATTGACTAAGCAAGCGTCGATGTCTTCAGCGCGGTGGTACAACACTCAAGTCACACTCCCTGACGGACGAGTCCTAAGTGTTGCTGGAGAAGATGAAAACAAAAATCCCTCCAACTCTTCGGAAATTTTCGACCCAGTCACAGGGAAATGGGCAACATTAAGCGGGTTAACAGGGCCTGATCTGATTGGTCGTTATTATCCACGGATATTTGTCTTGCCGGACTGTGGCGCTTAGCCGCAAAAGAAGATTTACCACGGCTTTATCACAATAATACATTTTTATTGCCGGATGGACGGGTTGTTTCTACAGGGGGAGGTGCTCCTGGGCCCTTGGTTAACACTAACGCTCAAGCTTATTCTCCTTACTATTCGTTTCAGAAAAATGGCAATGGAAAGTTAGCGCCACGTCCTTTAATTAGTTCTCAACCGATATCGACGAAAGTCTCATGGGATAGCAATCTTAGTATTGAAGTCGCATCAGGACAGCCATTGCAACGGATTACGATAGTACGTAATACTGCAAGTACCCAGTCGTGGAACGTTGATCAGCGCTTCATTGAATTAGCTTTTTCAACTACAAACGGAAAACTTTCAGTGAAAATGCCGACTAATGCTAATGTCGCACCACCAGGTTTCTACTGGCTTTTTGTGATTGACAGTAAAGGGGTACCTTCTGTTGGGCAAAGTATCAGGCTAGGAATATGATTTAGCTCTTTCGCTTGTTCAGACTTCATACAATGGTTGAACAGGATGGATAAACTAAGATAAAAAAGAGGTCACTTCAGAAGTGACCTCTTTTTTGCAAGCATAGCTAATGTACGCCGTTATCTGTTTATCAGAACCTTAACTACGCCAGCGCTAGGCTAAATAGGTCCAGTTCAATTTATAGAGTGAATGAATACCCAACGAGCAAACTGCTTAAGCGTAGCAGACTGGGTTATCTAGCTCTACCAGACTTTGAGCAACCTCACGAATGGTTGCAAGGAGATATTCAATTGATGCCTCACATTTACGGTGGTTAATGATGCAGGCCCGCAAAACAAATTCATCGTTAAGTTTGGTGCCTGTAATAAATATTCTCCCATCCGCTTCTAAAGCAACGATCAGATTCTGATTAATCTCAGTAATCGCATTGGCAGTCAGGTTAACGCCAATATAGCGGAAGCAAACAATCCCTAAATCACTTTTTGATTTTAGTTCAAAATCATCAGATTCATTGATTAGTTTTTCAAGGTAACGAGCGAGATTAATATCTTTCTGCATCATGGCTTGCATCTGTTCGAAGCCATAGGCTTTCAGCGACATCCATACTTTAAATGCTTTTGCATTTCTCGATAATTGAAAATAATGTTCATTAAATTCAACCCGATCGTCTTTTTTTTCAAAAGAAGTATCGAGGTAATCCGCTTGTTTAAAATACGCTTCGCGTAATAGGTCCCAGTTGCGTACTAGCGTACAACCAACTTCAAACGGTTGGTATAACCATTTGTGATAATCAACCCCAATCGAATCAGCAAGCTGCATGCCGGCATATTTATCTTTCAGATCGGGCAGGGAGGCAACTAGTCCCCCATATGCACCATCGATATGGAACCACATGTCGTATTTTTTTGCGAGAACCGAGAGTCCCGTCAGGTCATCGATCGCCCCAGTATTTACCGTGCCTGCATTGCCTACGATACAAAACGGTTTAAAGCCTAATGCGATGTCTGCGAGAATTTTCTCCTCCAGTGCAACCAGATTAATCGTAAAATCGTCGTTGACGCGAACTCGACGTAAATGATTTGAACCGATACCCAATATCGCAACGCTTTTGTCTGTGCAATTATGGGTTTCAGTGGAACAGTAAACGGTGAAAGGTGTAACTCCAAAAAGCCCATATTTATTAATATTTTGCTTTCTAAAGAAAATATTTCGGGCAACAGTGAGGCCAGCAAGAGTCGCTGCAGAGCCACCGCTGACCATCACTCCACCGGCATCTGGAGTGAAGCCCACCATTTCTGTGGTCCATTTAACGACCCGTTTTTCGATCTCCGTCATCACAGGAGACATGTGCCACTTAGTGACATTTTGATTGATGGTTGATGCCAGAAAATCAGCAACTGTCGATATTTGGTTCCCGCCTGACACCACATAGCCATACATGTTCGGACCGAAATTGCCGTTAGCGTTTTCTAATACTTTCTCTTTCACGTCGTCAAGCAGTTTGATCGGATCCATCCCATGTTGGGGTAAAGGCTCATTGAACCATGCTTCTATTTCTTTTTGTTTTGCACTACAAAAACCAGGTTGTTCTTTATTCTTTGCGTATTGATTCAGGATGATTGAATTTGTCTTTTGTAGGATTGATTCGAATTCTTTATTACTGTAATCAAGAGTACTTGCCATAAAAAATTTCCTCGAATAAGAGTCTGCCGTTGTGCGGAGGTCTGACGTTGTACCTTTGCTGCTGATTGTTATTTGCGCTCAGATAACGTCAGTATTTTTGGTCGTTTAACTATGCAAAAATACAATGCTGTAACGATATTTATAGCTTGATTTCACGTCGTTAAGTGTCATACCGTAACGTACTGGAAATGCAGGTGCAAGAAATTACCAACTAAGTCAAAAAAAACGTGTTGTAAATCGCCGAACTTATTCGCCAGAAAGCGATGTGCGAAGTCAATAAAGCTACTTGGGCTTTCAATCTCTTACAGTGATTTCGGCGCGCAAGATCATCGACCAATGCGTGCTCTGATAATTTATTTTCTTTCTATTTCTCTGGTTTCTTGCGCAGAGGTAGCACCAATACCCACGCCTGATAATATCGTTGCTCCCGATTTCCATCTTCCGGACAAAGCAAAACGAATTGTGACTCTTCCAATCGAGACAAACACAGCAGCGTTTCTGGAAGACACCGAAATCGTTATCAAACAACTGTATCTTGACCTCAGCAACAACGGATGCAGATATGTTTTGCTTGATAACGAGAACTATCACCAAATCTGGTCAGAGGAGGTGTCCGCAGTGGGTGGGCTTTTCGATAGGACGACTGGCGCATATCGTAAGCAGGCGTATATGCACGCAATCTCCTCAATGGTGCGCCGAATCGCTATTGATACAGATTGTTCTTTAGTGCTTGCGCCTAGTTTTGCGCCGAGATCGCTTTTTCTTTCTACTAGAAAATTGGGGGGTAAGCGAGGAGGAGGGGGCTCATCTGGCATGCATAGGGTTATGTTTACGACGATTCCATTGAAACATCAATTATCCCGAACACTTAACGGTTATTGAATGAAGCTGGCAATATATTTTTATCACTTACATGTAAAAAAGAATAGTTAAAATGATAAAATAAATTCTCACGAGGGAATTTTATGAAAAAAATACACGTAGCATCCATTGTCTTGGCATTTTCTTTATCAGCTTGTGGTGGTTCTAGCAGTTCAACGAGTACATCGGCAACGCCAAACAATCCGCAATCAACAGCAACGGCTGAAGGTTTTTGGTCTGGCACAACAAATACTGGCAGAAGCATATCTGGCTTAGTATTGGATGACGGAACTACGTGGTTCATCTACACCAGCGCGACAAACAATCAGTTGATTGCCGGTGCTATTGAAGGAAACGGCGTCTCCAACAATGGCTCATTCACTAGCACAAACTCAGTTGATTTTAACTTGGAGGGCGCCGGAGTCCGCACGGCCACAGTTTCTGCAAGTTACACGCCAAAACAAACTTTAACTGGCACGGTAAGCTATCCAAGCGCTGGTAATCTTACATTTACATCAACCTATGATGCAAGTTACGAAACGACGCCAAATCTGGCCTTGCTTGTTGGAAACTACAGTGGTGTTTCAGCGGTAAAAGCGGGAACTGAAGCTGGTGTTGCATCTGTCGACGCAAATGGAAATTTCCAGTCCACAGGAACCAGTGGCTGCAAATCATCAGGAACAATCAGTCCTCATAAAAAAGGGAATGTCTATAATTTAACACTTCAGTACGGCCCTTCACCTTGTGCAACACCTGGTGGCACGGTAACTGGAGTTGTTTTCTACCAAGCCACTACATCCCAACTGTTTGGCCTTGCGATCAATGCGACAAGAGATAATGGCCTAATTTTTTTAGGTAAAAAAATATAATAGTATGATTCATACAGCACACTAGTTTGTTGATGTATATCTCGAATTACTGGTGTGTTTCCGAAGTCGTATTTTTCCTAAAATACAGACAAAAGTACGTCTGTATGATGTTGTTAATGGCATTTTGCAAGGTCAGCCTTTAGATTTGACGCCTGTTTCTCAGTCTAAAATGAAATCCTTAATTTTACATAATATAAATTATGCGAAATAATAATATGATTTAGTTGAGATAAAAAACTATACATCTTCATACCCATGAAATAAGAATCGATCAAAAAATAATGGACACCCACAGGTGTCCATTATTACGGTATACCGCGATTATTAATCGCAAGTTTATTACTTAACGCAAGCTTTTCCGTGGTCAGCGTGGCTGCCGGCAGCTTTGGCTTCGGCTTCAGTCATGTAAGAGCCTTCTTTGGTTTTGCCATAAAATGCAGTACCTTCGCAATGGTATACCTTCGTTTTAGTGTTCACCCACACTTTACCTGCACCGCCACCTGCAGCTGCGGCTACTGGAGCTGACGGAGCGACTGCTTTTGCGGCTGCAACAGGAGCGACAGGTGCAGCGGGTGCGGCCGCTGGTGCTTCAGCAGCGGCCCATTGTTTTACACCTTTGTGTCCAGAACACGCGCCTTTTTTACTTGCGCCAGAATAAGCTGTGCCATCGTTACAAGTCGCTGAGACGGTTGTCGCAGCATCAGCAGCCATCGCTACGTTAATAAACGCTGCAGAACCAGCAACAGAAAAAACGCATGCCAACATCATTGATTTGATTTTCATTTTCACACTCTCTCTTTTTGGGTTAAAAACTAACTGCCTTTTTGTGCATCGGCCATTTTGGACAACGCAATTGTTAAAGCCGCTCCGCCGAGCGTCTTAATCAATCCTGAATGCTGGGCGTAAAAATCGCTCATGTGTTCTACAATCCCCGCATCCTGCTGATGAGCGTGTTCTGCAAGTTGTTGTACTTGCTCTGGCGAAATTTGCGCTGCTTGTTCTGGCGTCACTGACGTAGTTGCACCGCCAAGTTGCGTTAATAGGTTACTTAAAGCGCTTCCGCCAGCGCCCCCTTCTATCGCACTTAATACCTGAGGCCCCATACTACTTAGCAAGTGATTCAGCATCCCTGCTTGCTGGTCAGCGTTCCCTTGTCCGAAGAGCTGCCCCGCCATTTGAGCGAAAGGCGCTGTCTGATCAGAGTGAAACATTGTGGCTAAGCCTTGGCTAAGTAACTCTGCAGGAGAGCCTTGCGCTATTTGATCGAACTGATGTTCAACGGGATTAGCCCCACCAATAACTTCTTGTAACAAATTTCCCAAACCAAATCCCATAATCCGCTCCAATCAAATGATCTTAATCACAAAAAGGACAGACCAAATCGGTCTGTTTTCATCTCGTATTTTGTCGAGATAAATCACAGTATATTTTAGAAAATATTATTCAGGAGGCAATTTGCCTAAATTAACAATTTAATATTTCCACGTGGAAATATTAAAAGTCTTTTGGAGGGATATTTTTCTTGAAATGGATGCTAATGAACGAGTTTTAGTATAAGTAGCCCGATTTTTCGCATGAAAAAATTGTAACTAGTTGAAAGTAGTAATCTCCTTCGCTCTCGTTTATTCAATGCACTACTTATCCAATAAGGTGTTTAGTCGAGGGTTTAGCATTCGAAATCAGTTATCCATGTAACGCGATGAACTGGGTAGTGAAGCGCGCCTGCCGCCCTTTTTAATTTTAATTCGATGAATAAGCCTATTTTTTGCCCTCTATTCTTGCGCTCATAAATTGCGCCAATTCAAATAAAGGATATCTGGATGTTTTATGAACGACTCTTTACCTAAATTTACTTATTTATAACCCTTCTTTACAAGTTGCCGCATAAGAATAGCTTCTCCAAGACCGTTTTGGAAATAGTTGACCCTAGCACTTTGTGTTTTCTTGTTATTTTTTTGTTATGAATCTGACTTTTATCGAATCATTTTAGGAGGTTAAAAATGAGCATCAGCTCTATTTCAAGCAATAGCTTTTCTATTGCACATCTGGGGCATTTGAGCTCCAGCGGACAGTCGAGTAGCACGTCATCAAGCAGTGACGTTGAAGGCATGCCACCGCCGCCGTCAGGAGGTGGTTTCTTGGATGCAGTCGCTAAGGCCTTGTCGCAAATTGGTGCGTCAAGTCAATCAAGTTCGACGTCTGGGACAAGCGCTAGCACTAGCTCAGACTCTTCCACTGATGGTACTTCCAGTACGACGACAGCCGATCCAGTGCAGGCCCTGGCGACCTTTATGCAGAGCTTAATGTCTGCCCTGCATTCTCAGACATCGCAATCGACTAATGGTCAATCAGATTCATCGAATAGCAATAGCAGCACGGTATCTTCCACTTCAAGTAGTTCTGCTACATCTAGTACCTCAACGACGGGCTATGGAAATCATGGCGGCCCTGGAAAACTGGAAGCAGATCTAAAGAGTCTGATTCAGGAGTTGTCCAATGCTGCCCCCTCCAACTCATCAACATCGACAACGGCATCAACGTCTGCAACCTCTAGTAGCTCAACTGAGGCATCTCTTAAACAGAATTTTCAGACGTTGCTAAGTTCCTTGGGTATTTCGAGTAGTAGTAGTAGTAGTAGCAGTGCTACGCTGACGAACTTTCTGCAATCGCTACAAAGTGACCTTCAGAGTGCAGGTAGTTCAGGAAATGTGGTGAATACGACTGCATGATGAACAGTTAAATGGTGTTCATTGATCGAGGAAACTTACATTCTTAGCGTGGAGTTTCTTCGCTTTCACTTTTTTTGGGGGGCGATCAATTGTTCGTCACTGGTACTTCGATTGATATCCGCTTGCAGAAGCGCGTCGTTCAGCAGAACATCTTCTAAGAAATAGCAATAAAGTTAAGAGATGGATTCAACTTTATCGATTTGAAAATCGGTACTCTTCAGCCTCACGTTGCATGGCGCGTCTTTCCCCAATGGCCTGCTGAAGTTCTTGTGTAGTGAGAGGTATATTTTGGCGTTGAAGCTGTGCAACCGAGTTGGGATTGCTGCAGTCCATGCCATGATTCGCTTCGCAATTGGCGATGAGTTGCTTGGTATAGGCAGGATTCTTTGTATTGGAGGCGGATGAAGATGTTTGCCGGTTCAGCTGAAGTTGTGCAGTTTGTTCCCGCTCACGCTGCCTTTGTTTAAAGGCCTCGTTTTCTTTTGCCCAATCTTTTGGCTCTGCGATAGATAAGGTGGGTTTTATCTTTAGTTGTAGTGTTTGTTCTTTTTGGCCGGCGAATGCGCAAGGGACATCGCTGAATGAAATTTTTCCATTCTGAGTCGTACATTTATACACTTGGGACTGAGAATCACGAATGAATACAAAGGACTGTAGCACTACTAGTCCTGCAAAAAAAAAGATGTTTTTCAGTCGGAAACGATAATTGGGCATCGAGCACCTCAAGGCTATGTGATCAATGGCTCAGATCAAAAATAAACTTGGCCACCTCGGATTTAAGCGAGGTGTTCCATGACATGATGCCCTTACTATTAGACACCAATTTTTGCCAGCATTGAAGCAAGTTCGCGTAAGACAGGTTCTAATTTTGGATGTTCCGCTGCAAATTTTGCAGACAGGGACACAGACCGCTCGCTTAATGCGGCGTAGACCGGATCATCATGCTCCTGATCGGACGATAACACTTGATGAATGTCTTTATTCAAATTGTGAAGAAGACTTTTTAACTCGCCGTCGACTTCGCCTGCACCTGCTAATTCGGTATGTAACTGCGTCAACAATTGCTTAACGTGTTCTTGGTTCATGGTATCCCTTTGCTAATTGATATGACGATATCAATTTCCTGATTAAAAGTATAGGTTCAAAACCAGATTGTATTGTTGTTAAATATCAATTATCGTAAATTATAAGACGTCTCGGAATATATCGGATCGCGGTACATCATAGCGATGAAGACATTAAAGTGGCACTGAAATGCATTGTCTTCTGCCACGATTTCGCCGATCTCCTTGAACCTTAAGCCTCAATCTTGAACACAAGCACGACTGCTTCTGCCGCGATCCCCTCTTCCCTTCCCAGATAACCAAGTTTTTCATTGGTTTTTGCCTTGATGTTAACTTGTGATGCGTCAATTTGCAGATCTTCAGCGATATGTTGCACCATCTTTGGAATATGCGGTGCCATCTTTGGCGCCTGCGCAATAATCGTTGCGTCCAAATTACCGATTGCATAGCCAGCTTCACCCAAGCGCTTTGCTGCTTCGCGTAGCAATACTCTGGAATCTGCGCCAGAAAAACGGACGTCTGTATCTGGAAAATGACGTCCAATGTCTCCAAGTGCTGCAGAGCCAAAAATCGCGTCAGTAATCGCGTGTAATAACACGTCGGCATCAGAATGACCTAATAATCCTGTTGTGTGGGGAATATCAACACCACCGATTATGAGCTTACGCCCTGATACCAGCGCGTGGCAGTCGTAACCTTGTCCAATTCTGAATGGCGGGATCTTATTCTTCATCGTTTTCTTTCGTCTTATTTTGTATATTTTTGAGTATTTTTGATGGGTCTTAACGTATGTTTATTTTGTTGCCGTCAGATAGCGCTTTGCCTGTTCGAGGTCTGCTGGAAGCGTTACCTTTAAATTACAAGCATGGCCTTCTATTAACAGTGGACTGTGTCCGGCAGCTTCAATTGCACTGGCTTCATCAGTCACCTGATCCGCAGCGTCTAATGCATCACATAGCATCTTGAAACGAAACATTTGCGGCGTCTGAGCCAGCCATAAGCCATCGCGAGAAATAGTCTGCACTTTACCGTCAATGACTCTCTTCATCGTGTCGACGACGGGCATTGCGAGTAGACCACCGATCTCATGCCGGCCTACTTTAGAGAGGAGTTTCTGGAGTAGTTCAGCGGTTAGCCCAGGGCGCGCAGCATCATGAACTAACACCCAGTCTTGATGATCTGAATGAGATGAAATGGCTTCCAATCCTTGCCGGACCGTGTCACGTCTTGTTGCGCCGCCACACTTTAGGACGGTTAATCCAGGGGCTTTTAGCAAAAAGTCATCTACAAATCCATCCTCATGGCTCACAACGACGTATGTGTGTGCTATCGCTGAAAAATTCAGAAATGCATTCACTGTATGCTGTAAAAGGGATTGTCCATTGATTGTTAAATATTGCTTTGGTGTACTACTTCCCATGCGACTGCCAACACCCGCGGCAGGAATAAGCGCAATATAACGTGGCGTGTGTAACGCTTGTTCAGTATTTTCTTGCATACATCTTTTTCAGGCGTCCTGATGAGAACAGGCCATTCGTTTATAATAAGCTCTCATTTTAACCGTGTATTTCAATCTGTACGCGGTTCCTTCAGCTGGTTTTACGGTATCTTCAATTTTCAGCAGCGATGTCATTCGATTTCAAGAAATCTTTAGCAAAACCCGGTCATAGACTGGTTCTACCGACCTTACATGGTTCCGCAGACGCTTTTGCGCTTGCCCAGGCAGCCACAGAACTCAAAGCTGATAAGCGGATGTTGACGGTTTTCGTCGCCAGTCCGGGTGATGCGCAAAGATTACGCGACGAGATTCCCTGGTTTAACCCAGAACTGCGTTGCCACCTGTTGCCCGATTGGGAAACCTTGCCTTATGACGCGTTTTCCCCGCATCAGGACTTGGTCTCGGAACGGTTGGCGAGTTTGCATGAAATCCAGAATGGCAATTGTGATGTGCTGTTAGCTCCAGCAACGACCGCTTTGTTGCGGATGGCACCACCCTCATTTTTAGCCGCCTATACGTTCTTCTTTAAAAAAGGAGACACGCTTGATGAGGCAAAACTCAAATCGCAATTGACGCTTGCTGGTTACAGTCATGTGAGTCAAGTCATGTCACCCGGTGAATATTCGGTACGCGGTGGCTTGATTGACTTGTTTCCGATGGGTTCAGCATTGCCATATCGCTTGGATTTGTTTGGCGATACCATTGAAACTATCCGTACTTTTGATGCCGATACCCAGCGCTCGCTCTATCCTGTTCCTGAGGTCCGCTTGCTGCCAGGGCGTGAATTTCCTATGGATGAGCCTGCACGTGTCGCTTTTCGGAGCCGTTGGCGCGAGACGTTTGAAGGTGATCCATCCCGCTCTTCGATTTATAAGGATATTGGCAATGGTATCGCGTCAGCAGGTATTGAATACTATCTGCCGTTATTTTTCGAGCAAGCAGCAACGTTGTTTGACTACCTGCCTAAGAATCCACATTTTGCGTTGGTGGGTAATATTGAAGAAACAATCCAGCGGTTCTGGGTCGATACCCGTTCTCGCTATCAATTCCTGAAAGCCGACAGAGAACGCCCAGTTTTGCCGCCAGAAACCGTATTTTTGCGCGACGAAGACTTCTTTTCTGCACTTAAATCGCAAGCGCGCTGGGTGATCGCCAATGCTGATAAGGCGACCGGGGCCTCTGAGGCGTCGAGTTTTTTACCCGATATTGCGGTCAATCGTCGCGCTGACGATCCGCTTACTCATCTGCGCTCCTTTTTGTTGCAGACAGATAAACGCGTCATGATTTGCGCTGAAACCCTCGGACGGCGTGAAACCTTACAACAGTATTTTAATGAATATACGATTTCGTTAACGCTGTGCGATGGTTACACAGATTTTGTGACTGCCAGTGCTAAGTTAATGCTTGGTGTTGCGCCCTTACATGCAGGGTTTATCCTTGATGATGGGATCGCGTTCGTTACTGAAGCAGAGCTCTATGCTGGAAGTGGCAAACGTATTGGTCGTAAAAAGCAGGAAGCTGTCACGCAAGTCGAGCACATGGTGCGTGATCTGTCAGAGCTCAAAATTGGTGACCCTGTCGTACACAGCAATCATGGTATCGGTCGCTACATGGGCCTCATCAGTATGGATCTGGGTGAAGGTGATACGGAATTTTTGCATCTTGAATATGCAAAAGAGACGAAACTTTACGTACCCGTATCGCAGTTGCACGTGATATCACGCTATTCCGGTGCATCACCGGAGGATGCACCATTGCATTCACTTGGTTCTGGTCAGTGGGAAAAAGCCAAGAAAAAAGCTGCACAACAAATTCGGGATACAGCCGCTGAGCTGCTCAATCTTTATGCACGCCGCGCTGCACGACAAGGGCATGCCTTTGAATATTCGTCTAAGGATTATGAGGCGTTTGCAGAAAGTTTTGGTTTTGAAGAGACCCCAGATCAGGCTGCTGCAATCACTGCAGTGATCGGCGACATGACCTCTGGCAAACCAATGGACCGTTTGATTTGCGGCGACGTTGGTTTTGGTAAAACCGAAGTCGCTTTACGTGCTGCGTTCGTTGCTGTGATGGGCGGCAAACAAGTCGCCATCTTGGCGCCAACCACCCTCCTCGCTGAGCAACATGCGCAAACTTTCGCTGATCGTTTCGCCAACTGGCCAGTAAAAATCGCTGAGTTATCCCGTTTCCGTTCAGGCAAAGAAATCAATCTGGCGATCAAAGGCATGGGTGACGGTACTGTTGATATTGTTATCGGCACACATAAGCTGTTATCGGATGACGTTAAATTTTCGCGTCTTGGTCTGGTGATTATCGACGAAGAACATCGTTTTGGTGTTCGCCAGAAAGAAGCACTGAAGTCCCTGCGTGCCGAGGTTGATGTTCTAACTTTAACGGCAACCCCGATCCCTCGTACCTTAGGTATGGCGTTAGAAGGCTTGCGCGATTTCTCTATCATCGCTACTGCACCACAGAAACGTCTGGCAATTAAGACCTTTGTTCGCAGTGAAGATAACTCTGTCATCCGCGAAGCGTGTCTGCGTGAACTGAAACGCGGTGGACAAGTGTATTTCCTGCACAACGAGGTGGAAACGATTGAAAACCGTAAGGCAATGTTAGAGGCCTTACTACCTGAAGCACGCGTCGTGGTGGCTCATGGTCAGATGCATGAACGAGATCTTGAAAAAGTGATGCGTGATTTTGTGGCTCAACGGCATAACATCTTACTCTGTACAACGATTATTGAAACCGGTATTGACGTCCCTACTGCCAACACAATCATCATGCATAGAGCTGATAAGTTTGGATTGGCACAGTTACATCAGTTGCGCGGCCGGGTTGGACGTTCTCATCATCAGGCTTATGCCTATCTGCTTGTACATGATGTCCAGGGTCTGACTAAACAAGCAAACCGACGTCTGGAAGCAATTCAGCAAATGGAAGAATTGGGTAGTGGCTTCTATCTGGCGATGCACGATCTCGAAATTCGCGGTGCTGGCGAGGTGTTGGGCGATAATCAATCTGGTGAAATGCACGAAATCGGCTTCCAGATGTACTCTGATATGCTCAACGAAGCGGTGCGAGCCCTGAAAAATGGCAAAGAGCCTGATCTAGCGGCACCATTGTCATCGACCACAGAGATTAATCTCCACATTCCGGCATTATTGCCCAATGATTTCTGCGGTGATGTTCACGAGCGGCTTTCTATTTATAAGCGTCTGGCGAATTGCTCGAAAGCTAGTGCTATTGATGATATGCAAGAAGAAATGATTGATCGTTTTGGTAAGCTGCCTGAACAAGTCCAGTCATTATTGGAAACCCACCGTCTGCGTGTCGCGGCGAAACCGCTAGGAATTATAAAAATTGACGTACATAGTGAGGCCGCTAGCCTGCAATTTGAGCCCAAACCACCGATTGATGCTATGCGCATTATTGAACTAGTGCAAAAAAATAAACACATCAGACTTAATGGCCAAGATAAATTGCGTATCACTGCGACTATGCCAGATCTGGCCAGTCGGGTTTTGCAGATAAAATCCACATTAAAAGCATTACAGTAATTCGATACTTATTTAGCCCAAGCTTAACCGTAATTGAACACCATGAATAACCCATGACTACTCAACAGATCATCATACAATCTCTACATCAGATTGATCAGCATCACCCTGACTTTCAACAACTAGTGGCATTAAGTCAATGCGATAGTGTCACACAAATCAACGGGCAAGTGCTCAAGCTCGAGGGGGTGACGCGCTCCGCTGAGGCTTTGGAACAGATGCAACGCGTCTGTTTTGGGGCGCAATGGGATCTAACCGCATTGTCCTCGCCGTTGTCATTGAGCGATTTTAAGCTTGTCGCTATGGACATGGATTCCACCCTGATTACCATCGAATGTATTGATGAGATTGCCGACATGCAGGGTCTCAAACCTGAGGTCGCAGAGATTACAGAAGCTGCGATGCGCGGCGAGCTGGAGTTTCAGGAAAGTCTGATACGCCGCGTTGCACTACTTAAAGGCCTAGATGCCAGTGCGCTTGAACGCGTATTTGAAGAGAGGTTAGAGCTCTCATTAGGTGCCGCGACGATGCTCAAGGCAGTTCAGGCTGCGGGCTTGAAAACATTGTTAGTATCTGGTGGATTTACATTCTTTACGGACCGTATGAAATCGATGTTGAATCTGGATTACAGCCATTCAAACGTCCTTGAAATTGAAAATGGTAAATTAACTGGTAAAGTGATTGGTACCATTGTTGACGCTACAGAGAAACAAAGGACCGTCGAGCGTGTCTGTGCTGAACTTGGGATTTCACCACGCCAGGCAATCGTCATGGGTGATGGTGCCAATGATCTCAAAATGATGCAAATATCTGGGTTGTCTGTCGCCTTCAGAGCGAAGCCGGTTGTCAGGGCGCAAGCGCATGTCGCCTTGAACTTTGTGGGGCTCGACGGCGTTCTCAATTTGATGCAGTAGTGTCTTTGTAACGATAAACCAAGATGTAATCCTTTCATTAATGAAGAAAATGGCTACCCGATGATGTCCGGTAGCCATTTTTTCATCTATAACCCCAATCAAATAAAATAGTACGGACGTTCGATTATATGAGTTAAAATAGTTCAAATGCCCTCACCTCTGGCACTGAGGGTACTATCACACACCATACGCAAAAAGCGAGGAGACATCGATGTTTGAAGAATTTATGGGGACCATGCCGGTTGCAGAACGTCAGAAATTTGATCTTGGCACGCTGGCCGATTATATGCGACAGCATGTCGAAGGTTTTGAAGCGGCCATGGTCGACAAACTGGTGGTGACGCAGTTTAAAGGCGGTCAATCTAATCCAACATTCAAACTCAGTGCTGGAGACCAGCATTACGTGATGCGTGCTAAACCAGGTCCGGTCGCTAAACTATTGCAATCCGCCCACGCGATCGAACGCGAATTCAAGGTCATGGATGCGTTAAATAAAGCGGGCTTTCCTGCAGCAAAGCAGTACGCTTTATGTGCCAATGAAGATGTCATCGGTCGCGCTTTTTACATCATGGAATTCGTCGATGGCCGTGTTTTATGGGATCAGTCGTTACCCGGAATGACGCCAAGTGAACGTGCTGACATTTATGATGAAATGAATCGCGTTATCGCTCAGTTACACACGATTGACTACGCTGCGATCGGTTTGGCAGATTATGGCAAACCGGGTAATTATTTTGCTCGGCAGATTGATCGCTGGACGAAGCAGTATCGCGCTTCCGAGACTGAAAAAATTGAAGCGATGGATAATCTGATTGCATGGTTGCCACACCATATTCCGGAGGGTGACGATACAAGCATTGTTCATGGTGATTACCGCCTTGATAATATGATGTTTCACCCAACTGAGCCGCGTATTCTGGCGGTTTTGGACTGGGAATTATCGACGCTGGGGCATCCGCTAGCTGATTTTTCTTATCATTGCATGAGCTGGCATGTCACCCCGGGGCAATTCCGCGGCATTAAGGGCATTGACTACAAAGCCTTAGGGATCCCGAGCGAAGAAGAGTATATCGCTAAGTATTGTCAACGCACTGGCAAAACGATTCGCCCTGAAGATTTCAATTTTTACTTGGCATATAACATGTTCCGTATGGCTGGTATTTTGCAAGGAATCATGAAGCGCTACGTTGATGGCACAGCCTCAAGTGCGCAAGCAAAAAAATCAGGCGAAGCAGCCAGACCGATGGCGGAACTTGGTTGGAGTTACGTCAACAAAACAATGCGCTAACGCTTAGGACTTTACGCATTTTAAAAGAATATTTCTATTGCTAGTCGCTGTTTTATTTTCATCGTTTTTCAAAAAAGATCATTAAAGATCTGAACACCTTACCGGAGACAATATGGAATTCGAATACTCAGAACGCTGCAAGGCTTTACAGGCAAAATTATTACGCTTTATGGATGAGCATATTTATCCAAATGAAAAAGCCTACAAAGAAGAAATTGACCGTAACGGTACCGATAAAGGAAACCGTTGGCTGGCGACACAGATTATTGAAGATCTGAAACCTAAAGCGCGTGAACAAGGTTTGTGGAATCTTTTTTTACCAAAATCAGTGCGCGCACCAGAGGGCTTATCTAATCTTGATTACGCCCCCTTATGCGAAATCATGGGGCGCGTTAGTTGGGCGCCAGAAGTGTTTAATTGCTCTGCGCCTGACACAGGCAACATGGAGACGATAGAGCGTTACGGTGCCGAAGAACACAAGAAACAATGGCTGGAGCCGTTATTGCGCGGTGAAATCCGCTCTGCGTTTGCGATGACAGAACCAGGTGTCGCCTCCTCTGACGCCACCAATATTGAAACCAGAATTGACCGCGATGGTGATCATTATGTGATTAACGGGCATAAATGGTGGATTTCTGGCGCGGGTGATCCACGTTGCGCCGTCTATATCCTGATGGGTAAAACGGATTTCAATGCAGCCCGTCATTCGCAACAGTCGATGATATTGGTCGATGCGAAAACGCCTGGCATCACCATTAAACGTCCCCTGCCCGTCTTTGGTTATGACGATGCGCCGCATGGCCATTGCGAAATCTTGTTTGAAAATGTGCGTGTCCCAGCTAGCAATATTTTACTCGGTGAAGGTCGCGGGTTTGAAATTGCTCAAGGTCGTCTCGGGCCTGGCCGCATCCATCACTGCATGCGTGCTATCGGTGTTGCAGAACGCGCGTTGGAATTAATGTGCAAACGCCTCAACAGTCGGACTGCGTTTGGTAAGAAAATTTCTGAACAAAGTATCTGGCGCGAGCGTATTGCCGAATCACGGATTCAGATCGATACCGCCCGTTTGTTGACACTCAAAGCGGCGTACATGATGGATACCGTCGGCAACAAACATGCACAAGCCGAAATCGCCATGATCAAAGTGCTGGCACCAAATGTAACCCAGCAGGTGTTGGATTGGGCAATTCAGGCACATGGCGCGGGTGGTGTTTCTGGCGACTTCCCGCTGGCAGCACAATGGGCAGGCAATCGCACGTTGCGTTTGGCTGACGGTCCGGATGAAGTGCATCGTAACGCAATCGCTAAATTAGAGCTGGCTAAACATATCAGTCTGAACGAAGATTTAGGCTTGCCTATTACGCGTTCTTAACTCGTCGTTTCTGATCTTTACGTTGCATATGTAATGACAACTTAAAAAAAACGGTGATGTTTCACCGTTTTTTTATTTTAGCTAGATGATTAGTTATTAATTCAGCAGATCTGACGCATGTTGTGAGCCGAGATAACCAGCAAACGTTGTAGTCAGCAAGACGATCGCTGCACCAGCGATGTTTTGCATAGACACATGCTCTCCCAGAACAACATAAGCCAACACCATCCCATAGACTGGCTCCAATGCTGCAGTGACACTAACCAAGCTTGCAGAGAGCTGCTTGAGACTAAAGGCAAACAAGCTGTGCGATAGCGCAGTGAAAACGATGCCTAGGGTAGCAAGCAGGAGCCAAGTCAATAAACTGACGCTGGCCAGTTCTTGTTGATACAAAACCAAAGGCGTTAATAATAGACAGGCGGCACTGTTTTGCACAAAAGCGATCTGCATCGAAGAAGCCCTTCGGGATTGACCACGATTACTTAAAGTCAGCAACGCAAAGGACAATCCAGAAAGCGCCCCCATTGCTATCGCTCTCAAAGAGCCATCTTGCCAGGTCGCATCACTGACCATCACGATCAGACCGACAACAACCAGAAATGCAATCAGAAGATCCCTCCGCTGGCGTCTTTGCTTGAAAAACCACGGTTCTAAAATCGCGACAAAAACAGGAAAGGTCGCAAACCCCATCAAGCCAAATGCCACAGACGCATAGGTAAGCGAGGCAAAAAAAGTCAGCCAATGAACAGCCAACAATCCGCCACTAAGCAACAATTCCAGCCAGTTATCCGACAATCTGAGATCCTTCCAGTGTACGAAGGGGAGTAGGCTCAGTGCAGCAAAAAAAGTGCGCCCAAATACAAGGCTGAGGGACGTCAATGCAATATATTTTCCAAATACACCCGCGGCACCAAATAGCAGTACCGCAAGATGCAAGGCGACAAAAGAACGCAAACGTGATGACACCATAATTGATAAAAAATTGTCGTGACAGGCCTATGGTAACTTGAGTAGCTTGAAAAGCGACAAGAAAATGATTTTAAGATTTAAGGAAACCCTGCAAAATTGTTGAAATCTCTGCATAATGAGATTTCGTATTTTTATTCACCTTTTGAAGAGGACCGTAATGATCGACGTCTATTCCTGGCCTACCCCAAATGGTCACAAAGTACACATTATGCTCGAAGAATGTGGTCTGGATTATCGTGCGATTCCGATTGATATCGGTGCTGGTGATCAGTTCACCTCAGAATTTTTATCGATTTCACCTAATAATAAGATTCCGGCGATCGTTGATTCCGATGGTCCAGACGGCAAACCTATCTCCTTGTTCGAGTCTGGCGCAATTTTGATCTATCTCGCTGGTAAAACAGGCTTATTTCTCGGCAATTCAGATCGTGAAAAATTCAATACCTTGCAGTGGCTTATGTTCCAAATGGGGGGCGTGGGACCAATGCTCGGTCAGGCACATCATTTCCGTATTTACGCACCGACCAAGATTGACTATGCCGTTGATCGCTATACCAATGAGGCAAAACGTCTTTATGGTGTGATTGACCGCCAACTTGCCAAAACTCCCTATCTGGCCGGTGATGAATATACGATTGCCGATATCGCGACCTTTCCATGGACCCGCTCATTTGCGAACCAAGGCATTGACTGGGCAGACTTCCCTAATGCTAAACGCTGGTTTGACGAAATCAGTTCCCGCCCTGCAGTGGAGCGCGGTGTGAAAGTGTTAGCTGATTTGCGCAAACCACTCACTGATGACAAAGCAAAAGACATTCTGTTTGGGAGCAGTCAATATCAAAAAAGATAAAGTACAGACCGCGCCCAGACGTCGCTCGGTCTCGGTGAGGCATGCTGCTGAAGCGATTAACCTCACCTTTTAGGTATCAAAGCATCGGACAATTGTTCGTTTTTTATCGTTCATCAACACTTGACAGAGAACTTTATGCGCCGACCTCTCAAACGTAATCGATTAAAGCTGGCGGCAGAAAGTCAACGACTGGTTAATCTCTCGCTGGCCGTCGCACAATCCGCAAGTCGTGTTGAAGACTTGTCTTGGCAAGACAAGTTAGATGTCTATGTTTCAAAAAACCTCAAGCAACATCACCAGGAGATCTTGGATGCTGCTGCTGAGAACCTGTTTGCTGCGCATCCCAATGGCTACGAGGTACTGGTCGAAACACTGGAAACCATTAGCACTTGTGCGACCTTTGAGATTCAAGGGAAACAATTTTGCGCACTCCTGATTGCGGCACCAATCCTTGCGTGGACGCGCTTTGAAATCGCCTCAGGTGCTATTCCTGCTGAAACTTTATCGACTCTCACCGAGCACGCAGTAACTAGCTTGCTGGCGAATGATACGCAATTGCGGTTGCTACCAAGTTTATATTCTATCGATCAGCTCCCGCGCAACCATAGCGAGACGTTTGCATTGCTGGAGCGCCAGGCATTGGCATTATTAAAAAATGGACCACCTCCAGTTGAGGCAGAGCGTGCGCAAACGGTGCCTTTTCTTGCCGATATTCGTTATCTACTCGGTGTAGTCACTGTTCCAATCAATGCGCCACTATTTCAATGGCAGATTCTGGACGCACCCTATGATTGTTCCAAGGCGAAAAATGCAGCGCTTGAAGAATGGCAACGCCAGGCCGAGCCCTTACTTAAACATCTTCTGCCTGGTTGCGGTATTGATTTATTGCTACCCGAGGCGTATTACACCGCCTGCCGCGAAGCAGATATAAGAATTCGGCCCGCATCTATCCGTTCGGCGGTTTTTTATCTGACCCAAAGTCTGGGTAAGGAAGCAGCCGACATTGAGGTTGTCATCGCGGCATGTGGAGTGCAAGAAACACCAGGACAAATCGATGAATTCCGGATCAGCTTCTGCTTACTTGACGCGCCTGAAGTTATCTACGGGGTAGTTTGGCCACTTTATCAGGCAGAAGATCAGATTGCGGCACTCGGTGTCGATGAAAACGGCAAAATGAATGGTGATATCACTGAAATTTTGTTGGAATGTGGTATCACGAGCATCACACCATTAGAAGAAATCTTCGCGATGGAGTTCTGTGATGACTGTGGCACACCGCTATTTGCCGACCGTGAGGCGGAATTGGTTCATGCTGAAATGCCAGAGGATGTGTTAAGTCCTGGTACAGCGCATTTTCATTAGATTTTCAATCAGTTGAAATGGATTGAAATAGGTTGAAATAGGTTGAAATTCAAAACAAAGTCTCGTGATGACCCATTAACAGTCCTCACGAGACTTTTTTATGAACTGTGTGCATCGCCAATGAAGATGAATCTCCCCAAATTGAAAATTCGTTGTACAATAGTTCTGAACGGTCGTGCTTTTTTAGTTTTGCTCTTGTGAGAAACCAAAAAAATAAGCAGGAATGGCTTCATCGCCTAGCTATGTTTCTCTCAAGTTGCCAACCAACAGGCGTATATTTCAGGAGACAATATGGATTTGAACTACACAGCGGAAGACTTAACATTCCGCGATCACGTACGTAATTATCTGGAGACCCACCTGCCCGCTGATCTGCAGCACAAGGTGCGTAACCATAAGAGAATGTCTCGCGAAGATTTTGTTCGCTGGCACAAAATTCTTGCCAAACAAGGTTGGGTTGCCACTGGCTGGCCAACCACCTATGGCGGTACAGGCTGGACCCCGACCCAAAGACATATTTTCGAAGAAGAATGCGCTCGCGCGGGCACACCGCCGATCTTGCCATTTGGCGTCAACATGGTCGCCCCTGTCATTATGGCTTTCGGTAATCAGGCGCAAAAAGACTACTACTTGCCGCGTATTCTTAGCTGCGAAGACTGGTGGTGCCAAGGTTACTCTGAACCAGGCTCAGGCTCAGATTTGGCATCACTCAAAACACGTGCTGAACGTCAGGGTGACTTTTACATCGTTAACGGCCAAAAAACCTGGACGACGCTCGCCCAGCACGCAGATATGATTTTCTGTCTGGTGCGTACAGATCCGGCTGCGCGTAAGCAAGAAGGCATCTCATTTTTGCTCATTGACATGAAAACGCCGGGCATCACAGTACGTCCGATTATCATGCTTGATGAAGACCATGAAGTGAATGAAGTCTTCTTCGATAATGTGAAGGTGCCAGTTCAGAACCTGATTGGTGAAGAGAATAAAGGCTGGACGTACGCCAAGTATCTCTTGGGTCACGAGCGTACTAACATTGCGGCGGTTGGCCGTGCCAAGCGCGAATTATTATTTTTAAAACGCATCGCTGGCGAGCATCAAAAAAATGGTAAGCCAATGATTGACGACACGATCTTTGCGCATAAAGTCGCTAGCTTAGAAATTGAATTGATGGCATTGGAAATCACTGTGTTACGCGTGATCTCGCAGGATAGTGGTCGACCAGGTCCTGAAGCTTCCTTACTCAAAATCAAAGGCACTGAAATCCAACAACGCTTAACCGAGCTGATGTTGGAAGCCGTTGGACCTTACGGTTTGCCGTTTGATCCTGATTTCCTTGAAGGTGAAACAGAACATAGTCTCGTGAGTGACGATGACGCAGCTGCGTTGGCGTCGTATTACTTCAACTACCGTAAAACATCTATTTACGGTGGTTCAAATGAGATTCAAAAAAATATCATTACCCAAATGATTTTAGGACTGTGAGGAAAAGGCAATGGACTTCAATTTAACGCAAGAACAACAACAATTCGCTGAAGCTATTCGCCGTTGGGCTGAAAAAGATTATGGCTTCGAGCAGCGCAAACATATTATTTCTTCAGCCGAAGGCGTTTCAAAAAAAGCGTGGTCTGAATTAGCTGAACTCGGCGCTACTGCCCTACCGATTCCAGAAGATCAAGGTGGTTTTAATGGCTCTGCCGTAGACATGATGGTCGTTATGCAGGAATTGGGGCGTAGTCTGGTCATTGAGCCCTATTTCGCGACGATGGTTGCAGCGGAGTGTTTAAAACAATCTAAAGCACACTTCGATGTCCTTGAGCAAGTTGCTGCCGGCGAAAAACAATTAGCCGTTGCTTTGGACGAAAAACAGTCCCGCTACGATTTGTTCGATATCACCACGACAGCCACAGCCAATCAGGATGGTTTTGTCATCAACGGAACGAAGACCGTCGTACTCCATGGTGCACAGGCAGATATGTTGATCGTTTCAGCGCGGTCGAGTGGTAATCAACGTGATAAATCTGGGATTCATTTATTTCTGGTTGATGCAAAAAGCGCCGGTGTCCATAGGACTGATTATCGTACGATTGATGGTTATAGGGCTGCTGATATCCGTTTTGACAAGGTACAAGTTGCACCGATTAATCTCTTGGGCGACGAAAATAAGGGCTGGGATCTCCTTGATGCGACGGGCGACTATGGCGTTTCACTTCTTTGCTCAGAAGCGATCGGGCTGATGGAGGCTATTAATGCTGCCACCCTCGATTATTTGAAAACACGCCAACAATTTGGTGTGCCGATTGGTAAGTTCCAGGTTCTTCAGCATCGCATGGCTGACATGTTTATGGAAATGGAACAGGCACGTTCGATGGCGACGCTTGCTGCAGTAAAAGTATCTTCCCCGAATACAGAAGAAAGAAGACGTACTTTATCTGCCGCTAAAGCACGTATCGGACAAGCTGCACGCTATATCGGTCAGCAAGCAGTTCAATTACATGGTGGCATGGGTGTTACAAATGAGCTTCCCGTTGCGCACATGTTTAAACGTCTGACAACCATCGAGTTGTCATTTGGTGACACTGATCACCATTTGGCGCGATTTGTCGCACAACCAGACTTTAAAGTCAGCGCTTAAGTTACTTATTTCTATCCCGGCCAAATGTTCAATTTTCCGGGATTTTTTTTTGATTGGACGTCGTTATGACAGAAAAAAAATTTACGTGGTACTTCGAAGATTTTGTTCCTGGTCAGGTCATCCAGCTAGGACAGCGCACCGTCACTGAAGAAGAAATCATTACGTTTGCCACCCAGTTTGATCCACAATCGTTTCATATCGATAAAGAAGCAGCCAAAAATTCAATCTTTGGCAACGTCATCGCCAGCGGATGGCATACATGCAGCATGATTATGCGTATGGTTGTTGACGGTTTTTTAGCGGATTCTTCGAGCATGGGTTCACCGGGCTTGGATGAAGTGCGATGGCTTCTGCCCGTCAGACCAGGCGATACTCTGACGGTGACAGCGGAAACAACCGGCAGCAAACCTTCGACGTCTAAACCAGATCGCGGTGTGATCAACACGCTCTGGAAGGCAGTCAACCAACATGGTCAAGTCGTGTGTACCATTCATGGTATGGGCATGTTTGGTCGTCGCCCACAAGCTTAAGGAATGATGATGCGTGAAATTCATAGCCTGCAAGAACTCAAAGATCTCATTGGTCAGCATGTTGCCTCCTCTGACTGGATTGAAATCAGCCAAGAGCGCGTCAACATGTTTGCTGAAGCGACGGGAGACCATCAATGGATCCATATTGATGTCGAACGTGCGCGTAAAGAGTCGCCATTTGGTGCGCCGATCGCTCATGGTTTTTTGACATTATCATTGCTGCCTGCATTGATGCAAAAAGCAATGCACCTGACCTACGTCAAAATGGGGGTGAACTATGGCCTCAACAAGGTCAGATTCCCCTCCCCCGTACTCGTCGGCAGCCGCCTGAGAGCGCACATGAAACTCTTAAGCGTTGAAGATATCAAGGATGGTGCGCAAATGACCTGGGAAGTGACTATTGAACGTGAAGGCGCCGAAAAACCAGTTTGTGTCGCTGAGTCTGTCTCTCGCTGCTATTGATTGGCTGAAATTGAACTGACACATGAGCATCACATCATGGCATAGCGAAATCTACAAGATCGCTATGCCTTTTTTTTATGGAAGTGCCTACCCTCTCCCTCGGTTAAACCGTTTGTTTAGTAAGTCAGCCCATTTTTTTGCACAGCAACTTGTGATATTGCGTTATGAGTTGATACATTCAGATGCACAGGAATCTATATACTTTGGCAACGCTAGTGTCATGGTGTTATTTTATCACCGACCTCTTGCGATAGTAGCGACAATAAAGAGTGTTCAATACCGCGTTTCAATCGGCGCTGACCATTGACTGCTCCGTTTTCATCATCATTAACAATGACAACTATGACGATCTCCTCAGCTCAACCCAGCTCCAAATTAGCCACTGTATTGCGGGTCACCAGTGGCAATTTCATGGAGATGTTTGATTTTTTTCTGTTCGGCTTCTATGCCACGTATATTTCTAAAGCATTTTTTCCTGCTGGTGATGAGTTTGCATCTCTGATGCTGACTTTTATGACTTTCGGCGCTGGATTTCTGATGCGTCCCTTGGGCGCGATTTTTTTAGGTGCTTATGTTGACAGGGTTGGACGTCGTCAGGGGTTGATCGTGACGCTGGCACTCATGGCACTAGGGACTGTCCTGATTGCTTGCGTACCGGGATTTAGTACCATCGGTTATCTGGCGCCATTCCTAGTGTTGGTGGGTCGTTTGCTTCAAGGTTTTTCAGCTGGTGTAGAACTGGGTGGCGTCTCAGTGTATCTGGCTGAAATGGCGACACCTGGTCGCAAAGGATTTTATGTCAGTTGGCAATCTGCCAGTCAGCAAGTAGCGATTATCTTTGCTGCGGCGATTGGTTATGCACTCAATAAAATATTGCCGACAGAAGAAGTGGCTCAATGGGGTTGGCGTATTCCGTTTTTTATTGGCTGTACGATTGTTCCGGTACTCTTTGTGATTCGTCGCTCTCTGCAAGAGACTGAAGAGTTTATGCAAAGAAAACACCGTCCCGATGCGCGTGAAATTTTTCAATCAATGCTCAAAAACTGGGGCCTAGTGATCTGCGGCATGTTGTTGGTATCGATGACGACCGTGTCGTTTTATCTTATCACCGTCTATACACCAACCTTCGGTAAAAGCGTTTTGAAGTTATCTACTACCGATAGCCTTATCGTTACGCTGTGCATTGGTGTCTCCAACTTTTTCTGGCTTCCAGTGATGGGCAGTTTGTCTGATAAGATCGGTCGTAAGCCACTGTTACTTGCATTTACTACCTTGACGATATTAACTGCTTACCCTGTCGTGAGCTGGCTGACTGGTAGCCCTTCATTCGAAAGAATGCTCATCGCTGAACTGTGGCTTTCCTTCTTGTATGCCAGTTACAACGGCGCCATGGTCGTTGCGCTGACAGAAGTGATGCCGGTGGAAGTACGGACAGCTGGGTTCTCGTTAGCCTATAGTCTTGCGACTGCCATTTTTGGTGGATTCACCCCAGCGATCGCTACCTGGTTGATTGAGGTGACTAATGACAAGGCGGCACCTGGTTTGTGGATGTCATTTGCGGCAATCTGCGGTCTGATTGCTACCTTAATTTTGTACCGCAAAGCGGCCAATCGTGGTGTCAGCGCGGTTTAATTAGCTCAATGAGACGCTGAAATAGAACACGAGATCTGCTTTCTTCATGAAAGGCAGATCTCGTTGCAATTAACCCCGCAGTAACTTGATGAATTCACCAATCCTTAAATGGATGCGTCAATAAATTCGCATTGGCGTAGCGTCGGTCGTGACTGACGTCTTCCCCTAGCCAGTGAGGATGGTTAAACTCAACGTCATCCGAAGGCAATTCAATTTCGGCCACCACCAAACCAGCATTTGCCCCTAAAAAAGCATCAATTTCCCAGGTCAAGCCATCCATTGGCAGCCGGTAGCGGTATTTTTCTATCAACGGTTGTTGGCAAACGGTATCCAATAATTCTTGCGCTTCGCTCAGTGGAATCGGGTAATTCCACTCCCCACAAGTAATCCCAATCGATAGCCCTTTAATCGTTAAGGTAGCTGCGTCACCTTCAATCCGGACGCGCACAATACGTCCTGGTGTTGAGCTAATATACCCCTGCTTTAAATAGCTACCGATTGCGTCGACTTTCCAGTCATTATTGACGACTAAAAACTTCCGTTCAATCTCAATGCCCATTGCTTTTTCCTTTATTGTTTTTTGTTGTGCAAGTATCCGATAGTCGCCATCAAGTTTCAATCATGTGGACCGCTTCAGGCATAAATAAAAAGGGTGCTGACATCATCAGCACCCTCAAAATTGAAAGCTTCAGATCGCAGAATACCCCCCCGATCTCTCGTTGCAAGCGGATGTTATTTAGAAATTAACGATGTCAACATCGGTTGCAACATCGCTTCTCCTAATTTTGCACTGCGCGCTCCATTCCAGCCGACTTCTGCATCTGGCAAATTATCATTGTCTTTAAATGGCAATTCCAGCGTCAGTGAAACACATTTAAACGTATGCCCGATGTATTTGGAGGCCAATTTTAAGACATCTTCATTGTATTTCGATGCGGCATAACCAATTTCAGTCTGGAAATCTGGGCTGGCAGCACAGAAACTGTCGACAAAACTCTGCTGTTCACGTGCTTGTTGCTCCGTAAACCCAGCCAGCATTTCGCTGCCCGCAACAAAGACATATGGCAATGCTTCATCACCATGGATATCCAAGAAAAGATCACAACCAGTTTCGTGAATTTTATTTTTTACATGGAACACTTCAGGGCTGGTTTCCAGGGAAGGTGTCATCCACTCGCGGTTCAGATTGGCGCCAGCAGCATTTGTTCTTAAATTGCCGCGGTAGGAACCATCCGGATTCATGTTTGGGACAACATATAAAACGGCATTGTCTAAAATACGGCGCGCAATTGGATTAGATGGATCAAGTAACGCATCCAACAAACCTTCGACCAACCACTCGGCCATGGTTTCTCCGGGATGTTGACGAGCGATAATCCAGACTTTCTTTTCAGCATCGGGATCGCCAACAACTACCATGTTCAAGTCCCGACCATCGACGGTATTACCCAGATCGACCACACGCGCCAGCGGCGAATGCTCGACACTGCCCAGCAATGCCAGATGACGTTCCCAGCTGTATGGCTCAAAATAGGCGTAGTACACGCTATCGCATTCCGGCGTATGACGAATTGTCATCACGTCACCATCAAATTCCGTCTCAACGCGGAACCAAGTTTCTCTGTCATAGCTTGCGACAGCGCGATAGTTTTCCCATCCTTTGGCATACGTGGCTTTACCCGCATTCAAAATGCGCATTACCGCCTGCTCACCACGCGCACCTTGCAACCGAAAATGAAACCACTGCCAGATATCTGCGTGGGAATCCTTACGCAGATTTAGTTCAATTTCCCCCGCCCGCTCTGCTTTAACAACATCGATGGCGCCAGCATCAAAATTTTGGCTGATTTTAATTATCATAGTATCTAATGTTTTTTCAGAGAACATACAAAATTTTTCTATAATGACGCGACGGCATCGCCTAACGACCGACACAAACGCGCTGTTCTGAAAACAGAAAAAAGTATTGTACAAGCCCAGTTTTATTCTTACCGCAACCACAATTGGCCCCTATTAGCCTCCATTGCGCATCACGACCTTGAATCTGTATTTTCACCGCTTTTGATGAAATATGAAAATATTTTAGTCACGTTTTTAAAAATATAATATGGTATTTTTTCATAAATGACATCTAACTGAATGTTCAAACCAGAGGCATGGTAAAAATAGCTTTAATGCACTATAATATTTCGCTCGTCGGGGCGTAGCGCAGCCTGGTAGCGTACATGCATGGGGTGCATGGGGTCGTGTGTTCGAATCACACCGTCCCGACCAATAAAATCAAAGACTTAGGCCAATCAGCAGATTGGCCTTTTTGCTTCTTAGGGGATTTACCCCAACATTTACCCCTACAGTTTTCTTTACTAGAATTTACCCCTCAACGTACGTTAGGTAGCCTCTTGTCGTTCAAACGAGCGAGTGAATGTTTTGTGCGAGATACCGTTTGAATCATTTCCCTTGAAGATCGCGATGGGCTTTTTTGGGTTGTGTCGCAATAAGGTAGAACGGACAAAAAATGCGGCGAGGGTTCGGAAAATTAAAAAGCTAAACTATAAAACTGTTCAGTTTTGGACAAAGGCTGACCTTTGGAGGCAGGTATCATTTGCCCTTTGTGAATCATATGCATGGTTTCAATACCCGCAATGATAGCCTGTGCACAATGAAAATTTTTGAACCCCATCATGGGACCGGTTATTCGCTTGATAGCCCGATGGTCTTGCTCGACCATGTTATTCAGATATTTGCTCTGGCGCATCTGAATGTCAGCGCCGGTGTCAGCGATGATACTGAGGATGGCTGCGGTATTGGCGCCGCTTTTATCAATCGTGATTGAATCAGGTAAATCGTGTTGTCCAATAGCACGCTCAAAGAAGCGACGCGCAGCAGCCAGATCGCGTTTGGCAGTGAGCAGAAAATCGATGGTTTGTCCTTCACGGTCAACGGCTCGGTACAAATATTTCCATTGACCCTTCACCTTGATATACGTCTCATCCATGCGCCAACTCCGACCTACGGAACGCTTACGTGAACGAAATATCTTGGCCAGCACAGGCAACATCTTCACAGCCCAGCGATGTACCGTGGCGTGATCAACGACAACGCCGCGTTCTTGCATTATTTCTTCAATGTGACGAAAACTCAACGGGTATGCCACGTACCATCGCACACAAAGCATCATGACTTCCAACGGATAATGCAGTCGTTTAAGAACCTTGCAGAGGGTATTTTTGATGAGGCTTTTGCGAAAATCGTCCATACCAAACTTTACCAGATCCGCTTATTGCGACACAACCGACGCGTCGGCTATGATATGGACCTTTGTGGCAAAGCTATTCTTTTGAGCGTCTTCTTTGTGTTGAGACTTACCTTTCACGTCATATCTTCACATTACAGTTGCCTGTCCAATTTGCTCAATGTGATCGACTAATTTTTGTTCTCCCTCAATAAAGTGGGAAAAACGACAATACTCTCGCTCAGTAAGCATAGGATATAGAGAGGCGTCAACGTCTTTAAATAGAAGGGGCACGATTGCGCCAGTCAGCACCAATGTATAAGCAACCAAGGATAGATATGCACTTCCTCAATCAGTCTCCACGTTTTATGTTCTTTACTGGCAAAGGTGGTGTCGGCAAAACGTCCATAGCGTGCGCAACGGCAATTTATTTGGCAGCGCAAAATAAACGTGTTCTATTAGTAAGTACAGACCCCGCATCCAACGTAGGACAAGTCTTCGGCGTCAACATCGGTAATACAATCACTGCAATTCCAGCGGTATCTCGGCTGTTTGCACTGGAAATCGACCCGCAGGCCGCGGCGCAAGTCTATCGAGACAGAATCGTTGGGCCGGTACGTGGAGTGCTGCCGGATACTGTTGTCAAAAGCATTGAAGAACAGTTGTCGGGCGCGTGTACGACGGAGATAGCCGCATTTGATGAGTTCACTGGGCTGCTGACCAATGACGCCCTCAAAAAAGAATACGACCATATCATTTTTGATACTGCGCCAACGGGTCATACGATACGGTTACTAAAGCTACCTGGTGCATGGAGCAGCTTTTTAGAAGAAGGAAAAGGTGATGCCTCTTGCTTGGGACCGTTGGCAGGACTAGAAAAACAACGCAGTCAGTATTTAGCTGCCGTTGAAGCATTAGCCGACCCACTCCACACGCGTTTAATTTTGGTGGCACGGCCTCAAGAATCAACCTTGCGTGAAGTGGCCCGCACGCATGATGAATTAGCGACGATCGGACTGACTCAGCAATATCTTGTGATTAATGGTGTCTTACCCCAAAGTGCCACTGGAACTGATCCGTTAGCACAAGCGATCTACGCGCGCGAACAGCAAGCGCTCGCTGATATTCCAGCCAAATTGCGCTCTTTGCCTTGCGACTACATTTTGCTCAAAGCGTTTAATTTATTTGGCTTAGACGCGTTAAAACATTTATTTATTGAATCGCCACTATCAGCAATATCTTCCTCTGAAAGCGCTATCGACCTTCACGCACCAAGTCTTTCTCAACTGGTTGATGACATCGCTGCCGACGAGCACGGCTTAGTAATGCTCATGGGTAAAGGTGGTGTCGGTAAAACGACATTAGCGGCAGCTATTGCCGTTGAATTGGCTCATCGTGGATTATCGGTACATCTCACCACCTCCGATCCCGCCGCACATCTTTCTGAGACTCTGAATGGAACGCTAGACAATCTCACGATAAGCCGCATTGATCCCCCGACAGCAACTGAACTTTACCGGAAACACATCATGCAAACCAAGGGAGCAAAATTGGATGCCCAAGGTAAAGCATTGCTAGAAGAAGATTTACGCTCTCCATGTACAGAAGAAATCGCTGTATTCCAAGCGTTTTCCAAAGTAATCAGAGAAGCCGGTAAAAAATTTGTTGTCATGGATACGGCTCCGACTGGACATACTTTGCTATTGCTTGACGCTACTGGAGCATATCATCGAGAAATTGCGCGTCAAATGGAAGACAAAGGCATGCATTTCCTCACGCCAATGATGCAATTACAAGACCCCAAACAGACCAAGGTTCTGATAGTGACACTAGCGGAAACCACGCCGGTACTGGAGGCGGCCAACCTGCAAGCGGATCTTCGTCGCGCTGGAATCGAACCATGGGCATGGGTGATTAATAATAGTATTGCCGCAGCACAACCTGCATCGCCATTTCTGTTACGCCGCGCAGAAAATGAGGTCAAAGAAATTACCGCAGTGACCCAAGTTTATGCAAGCCGCTACGCGATCGTGGCATTGCAGACGGAAGAACCAGTTGGCGTTGATCGTCTAATGAAACTCGCAGAGCATGTTTGTAATCACTTATAATCTTCTGACATTAAAAAATACTCAAGGGGATAAAGTGCAAAACGAAGCTAACAACGAAAAATCGCAAGAACAAGGTGGTTCGGCTGGTGTACGCGGCGGCCATCCAGGGAGCGACACCGCGGTCATCGCGGATGTTGCTCCTCCCCCTGCCGTCGAGATCAATGGTATTGTCAGAAAACTGGCCAAGACGGCGCAACGGCCCAAGCCGCTCGCCCGACCAGAGTTGAAGATTGTAACGCCCGGAAAAGAACTTCCGGTGCCACCATCTGCAATGAGCTTACGTGCAAAATGCCCACCTGTTCTCGATCAAGATCCGATTGAATCATGCGCTGCCTTTGCCTTTACGAGCGCATTACGCTTTCTTCATCTACGCGATGGTTTGGATGAGCCTTTGTCGCCACTATTCTGTTATTACGCAACGCGCGTCCTTACAGAAGGCGAACAAACCAGCGATGATTCAGGGTGCAAGGCGGATGCCGTTGTCGAGGCACTCGAAAAATTTGGCGCGTGCGTCGAGAGTGCTTGGCCATACGATACGAGCAAGTTTTCGATCACTCCGCCCACAACCGCATTCGACGACGCCGCAACTCGGAAGCTGACCAAGGCTTACCGCGTAACGACACTCAGGGCAATGAAGGTGTCGATTGCCGATGGTTATCCCGTACCCGTTGCTTTTCCCGTTGCGCGATCCGTGGGCTATGGCGACGACGCTGTTCTTTCGCCTACATGGCGCACTGGCCGTTTCCCGATACCGACCTCCGCACCTGGTGATGCAACTGCAGGTTCGTCAGGTGGTTCAGCTGGTTCTAGCGGTGGCACAGGGGGAGCAGCCGGACGAGAGGCTGGCTCCGGTGGAGGTGCTGTTGGTGCATCGGGCGTTGCGGCTGGTTATGCCGGTGGCCCGGTAAACGACAGCTTCCGTTTTGCGCCGCAATCACCTGTTTCGGATCCTGCAGATGGTTATCACTTCGTGCTGGCGATTGGCTATGATGACGCGACCGGTTTAGTGGAGATCGAAAATTCCTGGGGTAACACGTTCGGCGATCAGGGCTACGGTTACCTGCCTTATGCGTTCTTCGGGCCGACGCAAGATACGCTTATTTCTGATAAAAGCGTACTTGCCGAAGACCCGTGGACACTGCGCCATCAAGCAGACGAAGTACACCACACAGTAACTGTGAAGTAAAAAATTCAAGTCGCGTCACTATTTATCTAAAACGGAGACCGAATTCGAACAAGCTCTTTTTAGGTCAGGATGCTGACTGATCGGGGAGCTTGTGTTTATATTGATCGTTGATTTACTCGCTTTGATAAGGCTTCTGCCGTTTCCTTACGTTCACTGTAACGATCAACCAGATATGGTGAAACATCCCGGGTCAGCAGCGTAAATTTCATCAACTCTTCCATGACATCGACTACCCGATCATAGTAAGCAGAAGGCTTCATCCGCCCAGCATCATCAAATTCCAAAAAGGCTTTTGGTACTGATGATTGATTGGGAATGGTGATCATGCGCATCCACCGACCCAAGATGCGCAATTGGTTGACGGCATTAAACGATTGCGAGCCGCCCGAAACTTCCATGACTGCCAGTGTTTTACCTTGTGTTGGACGCACAGCACCGACCGATAGAGGAATCCAATCGATTTGTGCCTTCATAATGCCCGTCATTGCGCCATGACGTTCAGGCGAACACCACACCATGCCTTCTGCCCACAAGGCCAACTCGCGCAACTCTTTGACTTTTGGATGGTCTTCTGGGGCGCCATCAGGGAGCGGTAAATCTTGTGGATGAAAGATTTTTACCTCACCACCCATTGCCGTTAATAAACGACCAGCTTCGATTGTCAACAGCTTGCTGTACGAACGTTCGCGTAGTGAGCCATACAGCAATAAAAATCGTGGTGCATGTGTCGACACCGTTGCAGATATTAGTTGTGTCGTGTCAGGTACTTGAAATAAATCGGCCTGAAGATTCGGTAAGTCAGTGAGATTGTGTGGCACGGTTGCCCTCGCTCTTGATAACTTTTTCGCCATCCTCTCTGGATAACTCTCCAAGTTGTGGCAACGGTAACATCGTATAAAAGATCGTCATTTCCATTTTTTAGCCTTCAATTATTGTAATGTTTCAGCATTTTCGGGATAACCGAATGCAATAAATGACAGGTTCGCTAATCATGCCACACGCTATTGTAACGCCAGCAAAGGCTGTGCTGATTTGAATAACGATCTACGGCAATGTTTCTGATGGAAGCAATTTCTTTAGCTATATCTCAGAAAGCGGAACCTGACTTCCTGTAGGTTGATCGACATTTCATCATAGTGACACCGTAAAGGACAAACTTTTAACGGGAAATAATCGTGACACGGCAGAATTTAAGACTGAAACAGTTAACGAGGTCACTGAGCATGAGCGGGGTGTTGACGATGAATCGGCGTGCCCTGCTAAAAACCGAATAAAAGCGCACAATAGAGGTACCCACCGCCTTTAAACACGCCGCGCGCTTTAAAAAATGCCGCTACGCTGATGACATAGGAAAAAATCCTACAGTCCAATTGATCAATCGAGGATGCCACATTGATTGATTAATATTCAAATTGCTAACTTAAAAAATGAGAGAAATTACATGCTTGAATTAAAGAAGATTTCAATGAAAGACTATGTTGCTCTGGCCATGTTGTTTGGCACTGGTTTGCTAGTGAATCCAGTTTTTTCTGGCGAGACCAACTCAAACAGTACCGGAGTCGATACCGAGACGATTATTAGTAGTACTGGTGCGATTGATCGCACTCGACCTTTTCCGATCGGAGATCAACGTGAATATTTCACCAATATCAAGGACGGCGATAAGGTCAAGTCGCCTTTCCGGGTTTCATTTTCAGTGTCTGGAATTGGGGTTTCTCCGGTAGCAGCAGGCAAGATTTCCGGTACAGGTCACCATCATATTTTGATTGATATGCCCTTCCCTTTAGACATCAAAGCCCCTATTCCTTTTGATCGTTCTGATGAATTTTTGCATCAACATTACAAGCATTTTGGGAAAGGTGAAACCGAAGCGGTTTTGAATCTACCCATCGGGAAGCATACCTTGCAGTTGCTATTTGCAGATGAAAAGCATATTCCTTATTACATACGAAGCAATATGGTCAACATCGAAGTGATTAAGTAAGTGCTCGATAAATAAGTCCTAGAAAACGGCTTGCCACAAAAAACCCTCATGTGAGCGCACTGTATGCGTAGATCAAACGCGATATCCAGAACGTTTGGTGGTGACGGCAATGCTGTGGCGATGCTGCTGTGATGGGCAATATTGGGTGACCTTTTTTTCTGTTCGATTGGACAATTTTCAGCCAAATGAATGTCTTTTTTTAGCGACGAAATTGTAAGTAAACGTGAAATTTGTTGCCGCATTCGGCGTATGATCTATTTGCACAAGGCAAGTTAAACGAGCTTTAAAATTGTCATTTTTTAGAGGGAGATAATCCAAAAAGCTGAAAGTAAACGAAGCAGTTAATACTATATCCAAAGGTATTTTTTAGAGTTTCTGTACTGAAATTAGTTCTTATAAGAAATAACTCAAGCAGTTAAACTATATCAACTTTCAAGGAGATAGCATGACAATAAAACCTTATATAGCGTTGCTGGCAATGTCTGCCGCTGTTTCGACTGCATGGGCCGATGACGACTCGCGCTTTACGATTAGCGGTTTTGGTACTGCAGCATTAACCGCAACGAATACTTCTGACGCAGAATTTGCTCGCCCGAATCAGGCCGCAGGCGTAACAACGAGCCCAAGAACAGGCCCTGATTCTAATTTTGGTATTCAGCTTACTGCTAAGGCGACCGATTGGTTGTCGTTTACAGGTCAAGGCTTGGTACGTAAAAATGTCACTGATAATTTTGGCGCTGAATTGGCATGGGCATTCGCTAAAGCAAAGGTATCAGATAACTTAAGCTTTCGTGTTGGACGAGTGGGTTTGCCGGTTTATATGATTTCCGATTATCGGAACGTCGGTTACGCAAACACAATGATACGTCCTCCTGTTGAGATGTACACGCAGGTGCCTATGGAAAGTCTTGATGGTGCTGACGTTGTTTATCAAAATTCATTTGGTGAAACCTCGATTACTGCACAATTTGCATACGGAAAAACAGATAGTGATAACTATGCTGGTTTTACCGCCAAGTTACGCAATATGAGTAGCATCAATTTGGTCGCTGAAAATGGACCTTTTACGTTCCGTTTTGGACGCGTAGATGCGAAATTGACTATCGATGATTATTCGGGTCTGAACACGATTGTCGGTGCATTGACCAAATATGGTTTTTCTTCAATAGCAAACAACATGGTCGTCAATGATACCAAAGCGTCGTTCACGTCCGTTGGCTTGGGTGTGGATTGGAAAAATATCGTTGTACAAGCTGAGTATGGCAAACGTAAAACTGCCAGCATCGCTGTACCAGATACCACCTCCTGGTACACCATGGTTGGATATCGTATTGGACAATTTTTGCCCTACGTGAACCATGCTTCTGCAACGCAAGATAGCGCCAGAACTGTCGCCGGATTGCCAACTACGGGGCCTTTGCAAGTATTGGCCATTGGCGCCAATAGCGTCGCGTCCGCAGCCCCGTTGCAAACTAGCAATAGTATCGGTGTACGCTGGGATTTTAATAAATCCGCTGCTTTGAAAGTGCAAATTGATCGTATGTCTCCTGGCGCTGGCTCAAATGGTACATTTATCAATGTAAAACCAGGATTTACAGGACCGGTAACAGTGTATGCGGCCGGAATCGATTTTGTATTCTGATGAGAGGAAAAGACGATGAAAAATTTAATTAAAAAAATCACTTTTGCCCTCGGATTGAGTTCTTTTGCAATCGCAGTGAATGCAGCTGAACTTGTCGTCATTGTGAATCCAACAAATCCAGCGACGTCAATGACGTCGGCACAAGCTTCGCAGTTTTTTTTAGGCAAATCACCGATGTTTACGCCGGTAGATCAAGCTGAGAGTTCGCCTCTGCGTGCTGAGTTTTACAAAAAAATATGTGACAAAGATCCGTCAGAAGTGAAAGCTATTTGGTCTAAATTAGTTTTTACGGGTAAAGCTAGCGCACCCAAGGAATATCATTCAAATGCGGAAGTGAAGAAAGCGATTGCAGCTAATCCAACTGGTATCGGTTATATAGAAGTGTCAGCGGTAGATTCTTCAGTGAAGGTAATTACTGCCTTGCATTGACGAGTAACCATAAAAAATAAGAGTGGAGATTAGAAGGTGCAATTCAAATTGCACCTTTTTTATGTCAGTGTCACATACCGCTATCTGTCAACGCATCAGATTTTCTGCTCTCCATTCAACAGCAGAATGTCATTAGTGCAGTCTTTTGAGAGCTTGAGTCATGTTTCTCAGGCCTCCTCATGTAATCACGTGCCGCTTCAACCCTGTCATTAATTCGCATCGGTAGTTGGCAATGCCCCAAACTGGATTGAACTATTTTTTGCGACAGCAGGCCTGTTTAATGGGCGCCCTTTTCCTGCCAATTGCCAGCACCTAGTAGGATCACGTGGAGCTGCTGCACGAAGTTTTCCTCCATTTCACCCTCAAGAAGTGGCTGGCCAGGCGGCAAGTCAAGGATGTCAGTGGCAGCAGCCAACATGGTCATAACGATCAGGCCACATACCATTTGCAGCCGCGGTGTGGGTAGATCATGGTAGTGTCCCAGCGCACGCATGTCTTGTGCCATTTCATTAGTGAAGTGGGTCACATCAGTACGAATCGCCAGACGCAGAATGCGGCTACCGCCGGCGCGCTCAGTAGCTATAAACTGGAACTGCAGCCGATTCGCCTTGACGTAATCCAGATAAACGCGCACCGACCGGCGCAGCATAGAACCGCGCGACACGTCAATTTGTCGAGCTTCTCGCAATAGGCGTCGCAGTGTGATGCCAGTTTCAACCACAAGCTCCAACCCTAGTTCGTCTGTATTGCGAAAGTGGCGATAGAAAGCATTCGGCACCACACCTGCCTGCCGTGCAATTTCGCGTAACCCAAGGCTAGTGAAGCTGCGACCTTCGCCAACGAGCGTCAGTGCTGCTTGCAGTAAAGCATTTCGTGTACCGGTCTTGCGTTCGATACGCACCGCGACTTCTTCTGATTCGTGCTCGCTCATGGTTTCCTTGTGTACATATGTACCGCTATTTTACACGCTGAACTCATGTAAATATTCTCACATTGTGAGGCATTTACCAATTTTGCCAACATGCCGGACTTGACTTAATGTGTACAAGTGTACACAATTGCAGTAATTCCTATTATTTGCTATACCATGACCATTCGAGCATCCTTGGCGCGCTTTGCTGATATGTTTGCCTACCCGCTGCGCCACTCACACTATGTAGAGTTGGTCAACCCGCTCTGGACCACACATGCATTGATGGCGCGTGTGGTGGAGGTGCGTGCGGAAACCGCGGACAGTTGCAGCCTGACCCTGCGTCCGGGTACTGGCTGGCGGAGCCACCGACCAGGCCAATTCGTGCGTTTGGGCGTGGTTATAGGTGGTCAGCGCCACACTCGTACGTATTCCATTTCCTCTGCACCCGACCGTGAAGATGGCTGCATTACTGTCACTGTGAAAGCGGTACCGGGTGGACGGGTATCCGAACGTTTAGTGCGGCAGGTACGAATCGGAGAATACCTGCCTTTGGGTGAACCACAGGGCGATTTCGTGTTGCCTGAGTCGATGCCAGTGCATCCACTGTTTATTACTGGCGGCAGCGGCATCACGCCAGTCATGAGCATGCTACGTAACTATGTTCATGAGTATGAGGTGGTGCCTGATACGGTGCACATGCATTACGCACCGCGTGAGTGTGACGTCATTTTTGGCAGCGAACTCGATACCATGGCATCCGCCCAGCGTTATTACCAGCTCTTTCGCTATTACACCCAAGATGGTGGTGCGCACTTTAGCGCCGAGCAGGTAGAAGCGGCGTGCCCCGACTGGCGGGAGCGCGAAGTATGGGTCTGTGGGCCATCCAACCTGCTGGAGGCCGTGGAGGCGCATTGGAAAAAATCCGGTTTGGAGCACAAGCTTCATGTAGAGCGGTTCCATGCACCCATAGCGAAAGGGTCCAATAGCGCCATTCCTGGCCGTGTGTTGTTTGCAAAAAGCGCCACCGAAGCGCCGTCGGATGGCGTTAACAATCTATTGCGTATCGCTGAAGATATTGGCCTCAACCCCAAACACGGCTGCCGTATGGGCATTTGTCACGGCTGCGACACCAAGTTGTTGAGCGGCTGCGTGCGCGACCTGCGCAACGGCACCCTGATCGCTGAGCCAGGGGATACCGTCCAAGTTTGTGTTTGCAGCGCAGTCGGCGACGTCGAACTGGCGCTTTAACTAATTAACGAGAATTCCATGCCTATTCCATCCCACCTCACCCCTACCGATATTGAAGCCTTTGGCGTTGAGATTGAATCAATTCGCAATGAAGTCATGGCAAGTCGCGGCGAACGTGACGCGCGCTACGTGCGTCGCCTGCTGAAAGTCCATCGTTGGCTGGAAATTGGTGGTCGGCTGGGAATCTACGCCAGCCTGGCACTGCTGCCGCAATGGGGCTATGCGCTCGCTGGTTGGGCTTTCTTTTGGCCCGTGATGGCACTGGGCATCCTAACGCTTGGCGCAGCGAAGATTCTGGAAAACATGGAGATTGGCCATAACATTCTGCACGCACAATGGGACTGGCTGCGCGACCCCGAGATCCAATCCAACAGCTGGGAGTGGGACCACGTGTGCCCATCTGATCAGTGGAAGCATGCGCATAACGTCAAGCACCACACTTGGACCAATGTGCTGGGCAAGGACGCCGACGTCGCAGGCTATGGTCTACTGCGTCTATTCTCTGGGCAGCGCTGGAAACCATTTAATCTCGGCAATCCGCTGTGGGCCTTGCTGCTGGCAGTGTTCTTCGAGTGGGGCATCGCGATCCAAGAACTGGAGCTGGGACGTGTGGTCCAAGGCCGAATGAAGTGGTCTGCATTGCGGCCCATGTGGCTGCGTACGCGTGCCAAGATCCTACGCCAGGCGCGCAAGGATTATCTCCTGTTCCCATTGCTAGCTGGGCCATTTTTCTTCTACGTGGCCGGCGCCAACGCAATAGCGAATATCGTACGTAATCTTTGGACGTATCTCATTATTTTCTGCGGCCACTTCCCAATGGACGTCCACGTATTTACGAGGGCAGAAGTAGAAAATGAAACGCGCTCACACTGGTACGTACGCCAGTTGCTCGGTTCTTGCAATATCGAGGGCGGTAAATTGTTCCATATCATGAGCGGCAATCTAAGTCATCAGATCGAGCACCACCTGTTCCCCGACATGCCAAGCAATCGCTATAGCGAAGTGGCGCCTAGGGTACGTGCATTATGCGAACAGTACCGTCTGCCGTACAACACTGGTTCGCTCACGCGACAGTTCGGCACCACACTGCTACGCATCATCCGTATGAGTTTCCCGGGTTACAGCCCGTACCTTGACGGCCCACCACCAGAACGAGCACTGTACGCTCGGATTAAGCGCGATACGGCAAACTCGGTCTGATAATGACTTTTTCGCGATGTATGGCGCAATTACTCTTAGCAAAAGATAAATACTTCTCAGTCGCGTCGTTACCTTGGTTATATGCTGCAAAAATCGGCGCCAATTAGGAGGAAGACGCAACATCCTCTTTCGGTAATACGAGGGGCAAAGTGATGTCGAATCGAGTGCCTACGTCGACTTCCGAGTGCACGGTAAGGTTACCTTTCAGCATCTTGGTGACTAAATTATGCACAATTGACATCCCAAGACCTGTGCCGCCCTTGCCGATTTTGGTGCTAAAAAATGCCTGGAAAAGCTTTTGTAAATTTTCTTCGGGAATTCCTACGCCATCATCGGAAATGCTCAAAATAACATGATCTTGTGCTTTGGTCGCGTTAATCTTGACGACACCATTTTCACGCTCATCAAATCCATGCAAATAAGCATTATTAATCAAATTGATGATGACTTGGCCTAGCGGTCCTGGAAGGCTATCCATCGCAATGCCATTCTCAATATTCATTTGAATTTGATAAGGATATCTTTTCAGACTTGGTGCTAAAGAAGCAAGAATCTCTTTAGTCACATTGGCAAGGTCAAAGATACGGCGTTGCTCGCTCGCTTGGTCCGCCGCTACGTGACGGAAACTGGTTAAAAGCTGTTCTGCCCTATCTGCATTGCGCTCGACTAAGCTAGCGCAAGAATCAAGATCAGAGAGCATCTTTACAAGATCGGACCGTTTTAGATTGCCATCAGCTATCGACCGCTGCATTTGTCTAAGAATACTAGTCATCGTTGTTGCGGCCAGCATGTTATTGCCGATTGGCGTGCTTAATTCATGTGATACGCTGGCAATCAGAGTGCTGTGCATCGCCTTGGCATCGCTCAATGCCAGTGCTTCTCTCGACTGATGCAATATCGTCAACGTGCTTTCTAACTTTTCGGTACGCTCATTGACACGCTGCTCCAGAGAAATGTTTAGGCGTCTGAGCTCTTCCTCGCTGATTTTTAGATCGTTGGTCAGTGCAATTTGCTTCTGCTCATTCTGGACTCGTTCAGTTATATCAACGGCAATACCAAGATACCCAGTCACATGATCTTGATTATCCCGGATAGCTGTCACTGACAACAATACAGGCAAACGTGTGCCATCTTTACGACAATAAGTCCAACTTTGTTCGTCCGGAACACGTAGCACTCGCGCTTTAGCTACAAAGACGTCGAAGCTAGGCGCTATCAATATCTTCAGTTCTTCCGATAACGTTTTAGCTCTGGCAACCACTTCGTTTGGGTCGTGCATAATGGCAGGCGTTTTTAATCCTTCCATTTCATCGGCCGTATATCCCAGCATTTGCTCCGCACCCTTATTAAAGGTTTGGATGACACCATCTAAATCCGTTGAAATAATTGAAAAATTAGCGCTGTCCAATATCGCTTGCTGCATATTGGTCATCGCATGCAGATGTTGAGTAATCTCGAACTGTTTTTTTTCTTCTAGCTTTTGCTGGGTAATATCATGAAAGTTGACGACAATCTCTTTTAACTGCCCTTGTTCGTCCGTCTCAGGAAATGCACTCACTGACACCCACACAACCGCGCTTCGTGTTGGGCTACTGATGCCAAGTACGCTTTCCTTAAATGGCAATCTGGTTGCCATTACTCGACTAACCGGATACTCTTCAATGCTAATTGCTTCACCTGCTTCATTCAAAAAACACCAGACAGTATCAATGGCAACTTTTCCTTGAATTTGATCTTCGGTCAAACCAAGCAATTCCGATGCACGTGGATTACTAAAAGTTATTTTGGAGTCAGCGCCATGAACAACAATCCCCACCTGGAGTTTATGTAATAGTTGCCGATTCCGCTCCTCCAACTTCTTCAGGGTTTCATTTTGCAACTGTTGTTCGGCCAAGGCTGCACCTAATTTTTTTTCACCGAGACAAAATTCAAGTTGCTTGACCACGAGTCGACCGAGAACTTTAAGCATGTCTTGCTGATGTTCATTCAGCTTGCGTGGTATCCGGTCGATGACACACAACGTACCAATCCCAAAACCATTGGCTGAAATTAAAGGTTGTCCTGCATAAAATCTGATATCAGGGGCCCCTGTGACTAACGGATTATCACGAAAGCGATCATCTTCGAGTGCATTTGGAATCTCAAATAACTCTTCACCATGAATTGCGTGGCCGCAGAAAGAAATATCACGCGGCGTCTCGGTTGCATCTAAACCAATTTTGCTTTTAAACCATTGTCGATCAGTATCTACAAGGGAAATTAAAGCAATTGGAGTTCCACAAATTTCAGAAGCTAGGCGCGTAAAGTCATCAAAGTCGACTGAATTTGGCGTATCCAATACCTGATATTGCCTTAGAGCATCGAGTCGCTCTGCCTCATTTTGCGCTAGTGGTGCTGAAATCATAGGTGGTCTTTGCTTGGAAATGTCTTATTCAATATCTGCAAAATTTTTGCTTGCGGGCGATGAACCGCTTGACCGCTGTATGCAGTATCTTTTCTGCATACAGCGGTCAACTACATGGCGGCATTAACGATAGCATTAATTTCTGGATAAGTATCTTTGGGCATGTACTGATCTAACTTCAAATTAAAGTCAAAACGCACTCGAGACTCAGTCAAACATAAGAGGATGTTTGAAGCCACCTCAAAGCGAAGTCAGAGTTGGATATTAGATTTATTAACAGAGCTGGTCAATAGCAAGCTAAGTCCTCTGTAGATTTAAGCTACAAAACAGGCTAAAGCAGGTGTTCTGGGTATTCTATCGATCATTTGCTTTACCAAGGATGGCAATAATAGCCAAAATCGAACACAGCATAACGGATATCGCGATCAGGATAAACAGGCCGATCGAAACTAGCATCGCAAGCCGTGCGAGAGAGCGAAATCAATACCAAAATGATTTTTAATATTTACATGCTATTTTGGCCTATGCCTAGTCGTATGCTTAGTCCCAATTCTCTACACAAGTCACCTTTCCTTTTATGGTGGCTTTCAAGTATCGCTAGTGTCTAGCAATGTAGTCACTTGAATCAAATCAGCTTCCGTTAAACAAGATGAAGCCGCTTTTAACTTCAATCCATGCATAATCGTTTCGTAGCGTGTCTTTGCCAAGTTACGTTGCGTCAGATAAAGCTGGTGCTGCGCGTTCAAGACATCGATATTGATACGAACACCGACTTCATAGCCACGTTTGTTAGCATTCAACGACGCTAAACTTGAAACCTCTGCCGCTTCCAATGCTCTGACTTGGGCTAAACCACTTTGGACACCAAATATCGCACTGCGTGCCATTTGCACCGCACTCCGGCGCGCCGATTCAAGATCAAATGCTGCCTTTTCTTTTAACGCTATCGCTTCGTTGACTTGGCTGCTCACGATGAATCCAGAAAATAACGGAATACTAAATTGAATACCAATACTGTTGGTTCTATTAATATTTTCACTCGAAAACATCGAAGGTAAATTCCCGCTTGTTCGATTACGCTGAGTAGTAGCTACCAAATCAACCGTTGGGTAGTGTCCCGCCCTGCTAACCACAATTGCTTTTTTTGCGATTTCCAAACGTATCTGGGCTGCAATAACTTCGTAATTTTGAGCCTCGGTCATGTTGAGCCAATATGTCTCGTGAGATGGTTCAGGTGGAGTAAGATTGACGTGATCTTTGAGGCTCGGTAACTGACCGATCTGCTTGCTACTTACTTGTTGCAATAAAGCGCGTTTTAAAGCTAGATCAGCTTCTGCGGCAATTTCTTGCGAACTGACCAAGTCATAGCGAGCCTGCGCTTCATGCGTATCCGTAATCGTCGCTGTTCCTAATTTGAAACTGCGTTGGGCTGCACTTCTTTGCTCAACAATGGCCGCTTTCTCTGCCTGCAAAGTAGACAGCACATTTTGTGCATCAAGTACATCAAAATAAGTCTGTGCAACGCGAAGGATCAAATCGAGCTTTGCCTGCGCAAACTGCGCGTCACTGGCGACAACGGCCAACTTACTCTGTTCGTATTGTTGCCAGTTAGCCCATCGAAATAAGGGCTGCTTTATCTCCAAGGTATAACTTAATTGTAGCCCATATTTTTTTCCAGCAGGTGCTGCTAACGTTGCACCCACAGAAGAAAAATCGGAAGAGTCTTCCTCTGAGGTTCGACTTTTCTGCCCGCTCAATACAACAGTTGGGAGCAATCCAGCACGGCCTTGCACCGATTTTTCCTGGCCTGCAGTTTGGCTAGCACGTGCACTAGCATAGATTGAATCGTTGACGAGTGCTTCTCTGTAAATTTGGAATAATCCCATTGCTTCTGCGTTGGATGCAGACAGGCTACCCCAAGCAAGCAAGATGAAAAAAAAATGACGCATAGACCTACCTAACATTATTACGACATCACTATTTCAATGAGCGAAACAGTGATTAACAACGTGGCCTGGAGGCCACAAAATTAATTATATTATTCAATATTTAAAGAGGAAATAAGCGAGGATAGGTCAGAGAGGACGGCTCTTGAATATCTGCCATTTGAACTTCACTTTCTTTTCCGCCATCATCGGCGACATGTTGAGCGCTCAAATCGATGACGCGGTCTGCCATTGCTAAGGTTTGTGGTCGATGCGCTACCGCTATACGGGTAATCGCAAGGCGTTTGATATTTTCATTTATCTGATATTCAAGTGAAATATCCAGATTGCTAGTCGCTTCATCCATGAATAATATGTGCGGTCGACGATACAAGGCACGAGCCAGTAATAACCGTTGCTTCTGCCCACCAGATAGCGCGCTCCCCATATCACCAACTAAGGTGTTGTAGCCCATAGGCATAGCTAAAATATCTTCATGCAAGCATGCTAATTTTGCACATTCCTCTATCCATTGCTGATCTGCTTGCGCATCGAAAAAAGCGATGTTTTCAGCGAGACTACCAGCCAACAAGTGATCGCTTTGCATCACCGCGGCAATCTTTTTTCTGTAGGCAGGTCCTAGCTGTGTGATATTAACCCCGCCGAATTTGAGCTCTCCTTGCTCGGGGCTTAACAAACCAAGCATGAGCTTTAATAAGGTGGTTTTACCTAATCCAGAACGGCCTGCGATCGCTACATATTCACCAGCATTAACCTTCAGTGAAACTGTATCAATAACACGTGGCAGGAATGAACCATAACGGAAGCTAACGCTCTTCAACTCAAGGCTAGGTTGTAATTTTTCATCTCCCAGATAAGGCGAGGCAGGAAGCTCTTCTGGTTCAGTTTGTACAATATCAGACAGACGTTCAGCGTATAACCGTATCATTCCTAAATTAGCGAGCTTATCAATCAACGCATCTAATCCGCTGATAAACTGGTCTTTCCAGGAAAGATATGCCAATAATGCACCAACGCTAAAAAGACCCCCTAATACAGCCTGCGCGCCCAGCCATAAAACAAGACCGTGTTCAAAAGCGACCAGTAATCCTTGTGCAATATGGAACAGCAAATCCAATTTGCGCAAACGCAGACTTTCATTTGTTGTTTTAATTAATCGTTTTAACCATTCATCGCGACGCAAATCACCGCCGGAAAAAAGCTTCACGGTTTGCATGCCACGCACCGTCTCCAGAAAATGCGATTCAAGTTCAGCGCGAGAGACAATTTGTGCTTCTTGCGCAGATCGAACAGGACGGAAGCGTAGCCAACGTAAAATGCCATAACTTAAAACAAACGCCAAAGCAACAAAGGCTAATGTCGGGCTGTATAAGAGCATCAAACCGAAAGCGATTAGTGCGACGAGACCATCCAATACACCTTCAATTAATTGCATCGTCAGCATTTCTTGAATGGAATGCAATGATTCGAAGCGAGATACAATGTCGCCCACATGACGCTTTTCAAAATACGCGAGGGGCAATTTTAATAAATGCTCAAATACCTTGGTTTGCCACAGCACATTAAGCCGAGTGGAGATGTGCGTGATTACCCAGCCTCGAACAAAATTGGTCATTGTTTTGGCAATACCCAGTCCTATCGTACCGATGATCAATAGCAGCAACAAGTCACGATCAAGGCTTACCAGCACTTCATCCGTCACCAGTTGCATCACTAGCGGCGTTGCAAGTACAAACACCTGCATAACCAGTGATAACATCAGGATATGTAACATGCCGGCGCTCAAACCATCAACATTGCCCATCAAAGAGCGTAAATTCAACGGGCGACGGGAATCCTCCTTCTTGAAATCTTCAGTAGGCTCCAGTTCTAAAGCAACCCCCGTAAAATGTTGGCTAAACTCAGAAAGACTTAATTTTATTAAGCCATTTGCAGGATCATGAATGGTAACGTAACGACGACCTACGTTTTTGAGAACAACAAAATGATTCATGTCCCAATGTAAAATAGCAGGACACTTTAATTCCGATAATTCGGAAAGTTCCAGCCTCAATCCCCTGCCAGTCATTCCCATGTCCTTTGCCACTTTGAGCATATCGAACATCGTCATTCCCATGAGAGAAATGCCGATCTGACGGCGGAGTTGTGCCAGATCTAAAAGTTTTCCATAATATCCAGCGATCATCATGGCGCAGACAAGTCCGCACTCTGCAGCTTCAGTTTGCCTTATCATGGGCAAACGTCGACGCCAAGTTGTTTGCAACATCGCTAACGCATTGTCTATCGCACTCATGATTTCACTCTTTCAGATTTCCATTTTTGATTCTTTTGTAGTCCTAAGAGGGGCTCGAAAAGCCATTCCCAAATGGGTCGCGAGTCAAGGGTGACATCTGCTTCTACTTTCATTCCACTCTGCAAGTTCCAGGTTTGCCCCTGATGCTCTACTTTTTGCTCAGATAAACTCACAAGTAAGCGGTAATAATCTTCTCGGTCCGACAATTTAATGGCCAAGTCATGCGCCGATATCACCGTTTTGGTCATCTCCAGCACCCGCCCATTTTTCACACCAAATTTTTGATAAGGAAAAGACTCATAGCGCAAAGTGACTGGCATTCCTGTATTGATGAAGCCGATATCCCGGCTAGGTACAAATAATTCCACCTGATAAACATCGTTTTTAGGTACTAATTGCAGTAAAACAGTTTGCTCGGTGACAGTAATTCCTTGTTTGATCTGCAGTGCAGTGACGATACCGTCGCGTGGTGCAATGACGGCGATTTCTCGCAGACTCTCTTGTTGCGCGCGCTCTGCAGCTAATGCTGCTAAATCCCTTTTCAGACCATTTTTCTCCGCCTGTGAAGAGAGTGGTAATTGCTCTAATAATGACTTAGCGAGTGCCTGCTGCTGGGCTATTTCTGCCGCCGAACTGCGTAGCCCCGCTAATTGACTTTCGACCGCTGCCAGTTCCGCTCTTTTTTCATCAACGCTTGCAGATGAAACATAGCCTTCATCTGATAATTTTTGCTGTCTCTGTACCGAGAGACTCGCAAGCTTACTTCGTTGCTCTAATAAAATTTGCTGCTTAGAGACGCCATCGACCTGTACATTCAGTTGTTTAATTTTCTCTTTGGCTTCGCGCTTTTTTGCGCGATACATAGAATGAACAACTTCTTTACTCTCTTCTAAATTGGCAGAGCGTTCATCGAGACTCGTCAGCACTTCATTTTGCAAACTGCCATATAAATTACTTTTACTTGAATTGATACGCAGTAAAACATCGCCAGCTTTTACATACTGACCTTCCGCCACGCGTAATTCGCTCACGACACCGGCTTGCAACGCAATCACTTTTGTCAAACCATGACTAGGGACAACTTGCCCTGACACTTTTGCTTTTTTTGTATAATTGGATAACCAAATAAAAAGTAAGATAGCAACTGCAATACCGCACAGTAACGCCGAGCTTAACCGCCACGGACTGATGCCAAGTTGCATCACCTCCTGACCATAGCGATGTTGCTGCTGAGCTTGAACTTCTGAACGGAACTGCATTACATTTCTCTTTTATCTGATAATTTATTGTGATAATGCTCTTCTAAAATAACGTTTGTTAATGAAGAATCATGATCGAAAATTATTTTGCATATGGATGGAAATTGATCGCTGAAGATCAGCACATCGTCTAAGACGATGTGCTTTTTTTCCTTGTTTTTTTATTTACATTTTAAGTACTGAAAATCATCATGCTGTTATTTCGGGGTTGTCCATCTCTGAGAGATATCGGGAGACAAAAAACGGCTACCCCAAGCTAGCAACAATTACTTCATCATTTAGCGACGACGTGCCATTTGACTTGGTGAATAATTTCCAAAGTAAGCACCTAAAGCGCCACCAACCAACGCACCGCTAAAGGCGCCAAAAATCGGATGTCCCGTCACTCCACCCAGAGCTATACCTAAGCCGGCGCCCTTGGAGGCATAATCAAGAGCATTACCAACTTGTTGATTTGTACGAGCATTGACGGGTGGGAAGTAAAGGCCGCCACCGACTTGTTCTAATTCATGAACGTTGAGAGCTAATTGCATATTCAAAATTTGATGTAAAATACGTATTGCCTTTAAGTATGAAAATACGTATTGGTTATTGACATGGTTGCTTCATGTGCTGTTAACATAAGCTAACGGCACATGTCTTCTCGCAAGAAATAAAGTAACCTTTAAGGGAGTACCGTTTCTCTGCTTTATCAGGAGAAGGGAAACGTACTCGCCTTATATTAACGACGGCGACTTGGCTGAGAGAAATAACGACTAAAGCTATATCCGACAGCGGCAATGGCGCCTACTGCAATATAGGTAAACGGATGTGTAGCAGAATCTGCAGCAGCGGTAAGGCCTGCTTGAAGAGCCTGATTAAAGCGAGACTGTGCGGCACCGTTGATTTGTTGCAGTTCGGATTTTGTGGAGATTACTTGCATTTTTTTCCTTTCAAAGCTTGCACATTATTTAATCTGTGAAGCTCGTAAGCTAACTGGGGTTGTTTTAATTTAAATAGAATTAATTAACGGCGTCTGGTTGGAGCCTGGTTGTAACTCCTTACTGCACTGTAGAGAAAGGCTCCGGCACTAATGACACCAAAACCTACTGCAGTCCATATTTTTGCGCCTTCTACACCAGCGTTATGTGCTGGTCCTGAGAAAAAATTTGAAAGGCCTGCACCACCTGAGACGCATTGCAATTCGTTGCTTTCGTTTAAAACTTGCATAACCACTTCCTTTTAAAAATCACACTTTGTTAGAGTGAAGTGTGACGTTGATAAAAGTTTGGTTCAGATAATGAATATCCGTTCCAAACTACGCATTTTGATTGCTCTTGCAAACAATCAAAAAACCTTTTGCTCGTGCACCTGCTGATCCATCCTAAAAGTAAGTGATGAACCATATTTTTCTCACTAAAACTCAACAGCGAACCTGTTCACGTGAACTACGGACGTGGTTTATCCATCTATCGTGAACGTGTCTACGGAGATAGGTTAATTAAAAAGTTAATTTTCTTACCGCGGTGATTTAGCTTGCCAACAGAAACATGGATCAACATGCTTATTGAATCAATGGCACAGCTTAATAATTGGTATTCGCTTACATCCATACCAAACGAGATGATGAAGATGCCTTTTATCCACTCTTCATATGGTCAGCCGTAATACCTAGATTTATCATTCGTTGATTCATCATTTGATGCGCAAAAACTCCGTTTACTGAGGCTAAAAAAATCACGGCATCTTGATCAAGAAAATAGACCAAGAAATTTTTCAACTGCGGCACTACCCTACCACATGCACTACATTGAGACGATGATACCCAAGCAGACACACATCTAGTCACATCTAACTGCGACCAAAATCTTGCGGCGTTCGCTTTCCAAAAGAAAGTCAATGCCATCAAAAATGCCGTTACGATCGTCGCAGAGTATGAAAACTGTGGGCCCATAAAATAGGCAACACGTACTGTCGCCCATATGAATTGCCTGCTGTTGCGCATCACTCAATGCCAAAAATTATAATCAAAAAATAATGACAAGTAAATTAGTTTAACTGCATGTAACCGTAAGTAACATATCAATTCTGTGAATACTTATTTAGGTATTTTCAAGAAAAAGTAATTGATGTTAGTACTTGTTTTTAAGTTGACATCATTCGAATAAATAAGATCTCCTGATATGAAATACAAAGCCTAGTGCGTCAAGGGGCACTAGATGCCCCTTCGCATGTAGCGCGAGAGCGGTACAGAGGCCATCGACGCCGCCTCCCAAAATCAAAATTTTTAGCTATTGCATCATAGAAGTCGCCATTATTTATGGTGATGATTCTGATTGATAGCGAATTATTTTGTTACATTACGCAATAATAATTTTATCAATATTGAGAGGAAATTTCAGTACTTCAGAAGCAGCAAATTTAACGCTGTAGGGGTACAAAATCAGCTATGATGCGTCGCTAACGCAGCGACTTAAGCGATTCCACGACCATCGTTTTTAAAAAATACCAACATGTGATGAAGCAAAAAAAAGATACTGAAACCAACAATTCAGCCTCCAATCCAGAAAGACCACTGTTACGGATTCCCAATCTTGAATATGGCGTCCTTGACAATTTGCTTGGATTCGCTTTGCGGCGGGCACAAAATACATTGTTTATGGATTTCTACAGAGCAACGGCGGATTACGACATCAGTCCACAGCGCTTTGCAGCACTTGTTTTGATTGCAGAAAATAAAAATATACGTCAAGCACAACTCGCAGAAGCATTAGGACTACACCGAAGCGGTGCATTAAGGCTTGTTGCTTGGCTCTCTGAACGCGGTTGGGTAGAAAGACATGACGACGATATTGATGCCCGCGCTTGGGGAGTGTCACTCACCCAAGCTGGCAGCACGATACTTGGCGAATTAACGAAAGTAGTACAGGAACATGATTTCAACATTCAGCGCATTGTTGGCGATCGTAACAGTCAATTAAAAACAGACCTTGAATTGATCGCAAAAAATGGGCTGACTGCAATAAACGTTGAGATTTAATTAGAGGATTTATCAACAAAGGAGCAATTAAAACTGTTCCCACTCTTCTTCTGAACTTGCAGTTATTGCTTTTTTCTTTAATGGAGTTACGGCAGCCAAAGGTGGATCTTTTTTATTGACCGTCAAGCTTGGTTTCAGTGGTATAGCGCTCGACACTTTATTCTTGAGACTAGTTGTTGAACTTCCTTCCCACGTGTTGTTAACTTTGAAGGAACCGACTAAGTTTGCAAGTGCGATAGCCTGCTCATTGAGCGCCTGAGATGCAGCGGCAGCCTCTTCAACGAGCGCTGCATTTTGCTGTGTCGCGTCATCCATTTGAGTAATGGCATGATGAATTTGATTAATACCAGTCGTTTGTTCTTGACTCGCTGTTGTAATCTCGCCGATTACAGCGGTAACCTTTCTAACGCTTACAACGACTTCGTTGATGGTTTCTCCAGCTGTATCAACCATCCTAGCTCCCACAGCAACTTTTTCGACCGTATCTGAAATGAGATTTTTGATTTCTTTCGCTGCTGTCGCACTGCGTTGTGCCAAGTTGCGCACCTCACTTGCAACCACAGCAAAACCACGCCCCTGCTCCCCTGCACGGGCAGCCTCAACCGCTGCATTGAGGGCGAGAATATTAGTTTGAAACGCAATACCGTCGATAACGCTGATGATATCAATAATTTTCTTAGAGGAGGCACTGATTGAACCCATTGTCTCAATGACTTCACCCACCATTTGCCCCCCTTTACTAGCGACCTCTGATGCTTGAGCAGCTAGTTGATTTGCCTGGCGAGCGTTCTCAGCATTTTGCTTGACCGTCGAAGTGAGTTCTTCCATAGAGGCGGCGGTTTCTTCAATAGCACTTGCTTGGGTCTCGGAGCGCGAGGATAAGTCCATATTGCCATGAGAAATTTCACCAGACGCAGTGGAAATTGTTTCCGAACCGTGAGTAACCTTTGTCACAATCTCAGCAAAATTATCACGCATTATTTTAATGGCATAAAGAATACTGTCCTGTTTTGCGTTACTAGCGTCAATCTTTACCGTTAAATCACCCGTTGCAATTTGCATTGCAACTTTTGTTGTATAGGCGGGCTCTCCGCCTAATTGACGAAGAAGTGAGCGAGTAATCAGAGATCCAATAATGATGGAAACAATAATTGCACTAACGGAAAATAGGATAATTAAAAAGCGCGATGTCTTGTACGCCTCTGCCGCGGCCATTTCATCTAGATGGTTTTTTTCTCTCTGTAAATTGATAAAGTCATGGATATTATTTTGCCATGTTGCCGTCGCAGGATTTGCTTCTTTTAATAAAAACTCGACACTATGTTCTTTATCCGTTTTTACCATCTCGAGAAACTTATTATTTTTTGGTCTCGCGTCAGCCATACGTTGCTTTATTTCCGCGATAAAATCTTGGCCTTTTTGATCTAGTGGCATATGTTGCAATTCGCCAAATGCCTTGTCGTAATCTGTTCTAGCAGCTCCGATTTTAGAAAACTCACGATCATACGTCGCCTGATCATTAATTAATGCCAGTGATCGAATCACCCTTGAGACGACATGAACTGAATTAGACATATCTTCAAGCAAAGCCATTTTGACAGTATTGACTTCAGTCACATGTTTTAATCTCTCGTTAGACTCTGACATACCGTAGAGCCCAAATATGGCTATCAAAGAGAGGAAAATAAGTATCGTCGCATAGCCAAACACCATTTTCATTTTAACCGTCAAGTTCGAAATACTCATTTGCATCACCTTTTAAATTACGCCAAAGATAAGTTAACACAATATGTCGCGATAATCGTTTCAATTGCCACTATTGGTCACAGAAATTAACAGATACTACAAATCTTGATGAAGTTCATACAGTGCTACTTATCGATTAACAGTAATTGGACTGTAAGATAATTTTAAAAAGACAGTACTTTGATAGAGTGAGGGTGAGGTTACCCCTCACCACTCGTTTCAAGAATTTTTTGATGGCAACGCTAGCTTTTTTTGATGCGACAAGGTTTTAATTTGAGGATCTTGGTGTCGCATTGTGCTTTGGTCAGAAATCATAAATAAACCTACCACACTGTTCAATCGCTCAGTTTCGTCTCGCATACTCTCAGCTGCCGCTGCGACCTCCTCCACTAATGCGGCATTTTGCTGGGTAAGCCCTTCCATCTTGCCGACGGCTACGCTCGCTTGTTCGATACCATTTCTTTGTTCTTCACTTGATTTTGACATTTCACGCATGAGCTCTGCGACCTGTTTAACACTGATCAAGATATCTTCCATCGTCTTACCGGCCCGATCCACCATCACGCTACCAGTATCAATCTTTTGTACCGAATCATTAATCAGGGTGCTGATTTCTTTTGCAGCGCTGGCACTACGCTGAGCAAGATTACGAACCTCTGACGCAACGACTGCAAAGCCACGCCCTTGTTCGCCAGCGCGAGCGGCCTCGACGGCAGCATTTAAGGCGAGGATATTCGTTTGAAATGCGATGCCGTCAATAACTGAGATGATATCGACAATTTTTTTTGAACTCTCTTTTATCGAACCCATGGTATCAACGACTTGATGCACAACGTCGTTGCCTTTATCGGCAATATCTGATGCCGAAATAACCAACTGGTTGGCGCGACGAGAGCTATCCGCATTTAGTTTAACGAGATCGGTCAAGCCACTCATATTGTTCGATGCTTCCAACAACGAAGTCGCCTGACTCTCGGTGCGACGCGAGAGATCAGCATTACCCGCTGCAATTTCTGTAGAGGCAGCGATGATTGATTCAACACCATGTTTGACCGCGGTGATGGCTTGTTGCAAGGTACTAATCAACCCTTGCATTGCTACGCCGGAATGACTGGCCGGTACAATATGATGCTCTCGTAAATCAATAAAGTGTTCGGTACTAGTTAGTGACGAGGTATAGTTCATCAGGTAAGCTTCTTGCACTCGACCTCGTTGCATGAGGATTGCGACATAGGAAAGTACGGTCGCCTCTACAACCACATAGCCCGCATGGACGAAGAGAATCCAGACACTAGGTTTGGTAAAACAAATCACACCAACACCAACTTCCTGAAAATAATCAAAACTAATGTGATGCACTGCTACTACGACCGCTGCTGTTATGATCACGCGCCAATCAGTATAAATGAGTAAAAAAGCCATGAATGCAAAGATTCCGAAATGAATTTCGGTCATGCCCATTGCTTGATGGATGTGCAACGCACAATAAATCATGATTGCCGCAGCATTAAATAAACGGGTAACTAGTTCGCCAGGTTTGGCGTACACCAAACCCGCTGCAAGGGCGAGTACTGGTAGTCCAACTAAAAACGAGATCAACCAAGTGTTATACCAACTTGCAAGGCAAAATGAGAACACTTGCATTGCGCCTAACACAGTAAGGATGACTTTGTCTGATCGAGTATTGATGCTGGTGAGGTATTCTGCGGCTGTTTTTTTCATTTTTAAAACTCGACTATTGCGAACATGCGTGAAGCGAAAGAAAACTGCAGCGCATATCTAGGGCGTGTTGACATATAAAAAGCTGTTAACTTTTCCCGAAGTGTGTTTACATTCTAGATTTTAAAGAATGAAACGATGCTGCGACTGATGTTGAGAGATGATCAATGGGAACGAATTGCGCCTTT